>JALSHN010000057.1 GCA_026982215.1 Gammaproteobacteria bacterium | reverse complement strand
CAAAGCCTCTTGCTACGAAAAAGGCCAACCCGCCCGGGTTGGCCTTGTGGAATTGGTGGAGGCGGCGGGAATCGAACCCGCGTCCGTGGGTCCTACGCCTTCGGCTCTACATGCTTAGCCGCGCCTTTGGTTTTAGCTGCACGCTACCCGACGGGCAGGGACGACGTGCAGCGAGTCCGGTTAAGGTTTTAGCGCGTTGGCCCCGGACGAGCCGCTACGCGAGCCTGTGTTGGATGACCCCTGAAACCTGGACCGCACAGGCACGGATCCAGTCAGAGGCTGGCCGGGATTAAGCGGCCAGAGCGTAGTTGTCGTCGTTGGCAACTATTTTGGTTTGCAGTGGGATTTACGAGGACACTGCGCCTCGGCATGCACCTCGGGTTTCGTGACCCACGTCGAAGCCAGGTCGCCCCCTTGGTTCGTGATCTATGACCCTACTGCCTGGCAGTTGGTTCCGTCAAGGGGCGGGGCGGCATTGAGGGGTCGTCCGCCTCAGAGGACCCTTTAAATTTTCATACCTGCACAACGAACTGATGAAAGGCTTTGTTGGGGGTTGTTTCACCCATTTCCGCGTTCGAATTCCGTGGCGGGTGAGGGGCATGACGCGCTAGAGTCTTCCACCCGGGATCTGTTGTATCGGCACGCTGACCCGTCTCACCCAGACGACACTTGAGACCTGCCCATTGTGATTGGAAAATCACCATATTTCCTGAGATTGGAAGTCCGTTGGGGTAGTAGTAATGAAGACACGCACAATCTTCTTCTTGTTGTTCGTCGGGGTCTCATGGGGGTTGACGGCTTGTGGCGGTGGCCAGAACACGACTTCCCTGGTAGCCGACAACGGCGGGGCGCCTTCCGCTGGGGCGCGCACTGCCCCACTCCCGCCGGAAGACCCGGATTGTCCCAACGGTGGCATTCTGGTCGAGACGGGGATCGACGAGAACCGTAACGGTCTGCTTGATGACGAGGAGGTGGATGAGACCAGCAAGGTCTGCCATGGCCTTGATGGTCGGGATGGGGCCGACGGCCAGGACGGACGGGATGGAGCCGATGGCCGGGACGGGAACGACGGCCTGAACGCTTTGGTGAAGATGACCCCTGAGCCCGCCGGTGACAACTGCCCTTACAAAGGCATCCGCATCGACAGCGGCCAGGACACCAATGGTAATGGCACGCTGGAGGCCGCGGAGATCACCGACACCGGTTATGTTTGCAACCTCATCGACGGCCAGATCGGTTGGCAGGCGGCCACTTTGGTCGAACTCAATGAGATTGCCTCAGCGGATTCTCCGGTTATCGCCATGGATGCCCAGGGCAATGCCATGGCGGTGTGGCGGATGTTCGAAGGTGGGATCGGCAATCTGCGAGCCAGCTACCGTATCCCCGGGGTGGGCTGGGGCGATGCCGTGCTGCTGGAGTCCCGTGACGATGGCCATGCCGTTTCACCCCGTGTGGCGATGAATCCCAGTGGCGAGGTGTTGGTGGTGTGGATCCAGACGGATGGAATCGCCAACAGTGTCTGGGCCAAGCGTTTCACACCCGATGGTGGCTGGGAACCCGAGGAGCTGATCGAAACCCAGGCCGGTGAAGCCAAGGCCCCCGACATCGCCATGGATAGTAAAGGAAACGCCATCGTGGTATGGCAGCAGAACAATGCGGGACGATGGGAGATCTGGGCCAATCACTACCGCCCCAAGGCGTCTTTCGGTTGGGGGTCGGCCCGGCGTCTCGACAAGGGCAGTGGTGATGCGACGAGACCGCGAATCGCCATGGACGGCGAAGGAAATGCCATGGTGGTGTGGCAACAGCCGAACAATGGCACGCCGGACATCATGGCTCGGCGCTATGAGGCCGGGGCATCATCTTGGGGGGAAATCAGCTTCGTCGAGAACGAGACGCTCGAGGAATCCTCTAGACCCCAGGTGGCGATGGACGATGCAGGCAATGCTATTGCAGTGTGGTTCCATTGGGACGGATGGAATGTCCGTCCGTGGGCCAATCGGTACACCCCCGGCGATGGATGGGGGACGGCCGCAGACATCGGGCCAGATGAAGGCAGGATCATTAACCAGATTCGTGTGGCGATGAATGCCGCGGGTGAGGCCATGGTGGTCTGGGGCCATGAGGTCGACTCTCGATCTGATATCTGGGCCAACCGGTATTCGCCGGATTCCGGCTGGGGGAAGCCCCAACGAATCGAAACCAATGCGGGAGGAGCCGGATATGCACAGGTGGTGGTGGACGCGGCTGGCAATGCCCTAGTGGTCTGGCGGCAGACGGATGGCTGGCAGCAGAGCATCTGGGCCAATCGTTACCTTGCCGGGAGGGGGTGGGGACAGGCCGAATTGCTGGAAAACAGCCACCAGGGTGAGGCCAACCATCCCCAGATCGCCATGGACGCCGCTGGCAACGCCATCGCCGTGTGGATCCAATCCGACGGCAGCCGCAACCACATCTGGGCCAACCGCTGGATAGCGCCGTAATCGGACTGAGGCAGGGCGGCGCCGTTGTTGCAGCGGGGCTTAGCGGGCGTTTTTGAGCAGGCGCTGTTTCTCCCGCGCCCAGTCGCGTTCACGTTCGGCAGCGCGTTTGTCGTGCAGTTTCTTGCCCTTGGCCAGACCGATCTCCACCTTCACCCGGCCGTTCTTCCAGTACAAAGACAGGGCGACGACAGTATAGCCCTTGCGCTCGATAGCGCCGATGAGGCGGTTGATCTCGTCGCGGTGCAACAGCAGTTTGCGGGTGCGTTGGGGGTCGGGGTGGATGTGGGTGGAGGCGGTGGGCAGGGGATTGATGAGCGCGCCCAGTAGCCAGGCCTCGCCGTTTTTGATGATCACATAGCTGTCGCGCAGCTGGACCTTGCCGGCGCGCAAGGCCTTCACTTCCCAGCCCTCCAGCACCAAGCCGGCCTCCAGGCGCTCCTCGATGTGGTAGTCGTGCAGGGCCTTTTTGTTGACGGTGATCACCGCCCCGCCGGGCCCCTTTTTCTTCGGTTTCTTGGCCATGGGGCGGTATTATAAGCGGCTGTTTGTCCAATACTAGGTAAATTCGTCCGCCGGGGCAGGAAGCCGGGCGGCGACCGGACAAGGTGAGTGCGACGATGACCAAGAGGCAGTCTTTGCATGGGGAGTGGTCCAGCCGCTGGGCCTTCATTCTCGCCGCCACCGGTTCGGCGGTGGGTCTGGGGAACATCTGGAAGTTTCCCTACATCACCGGCGAGAACGGCGGCGGGGCCTTTGTGTTGGTGTATTTGGTGTGCATCGCGGCGGTGGGCATCCCCATCATGATCGCCGAGATCCTTTTGGGGCGTCTGGGCCGGCGTAGCCCCATCAACACCATGCGTTATCTGGCCCGTCAGGCCCGGGCCAATCCCCGCTGGCAGTATCTCGGCTGGATCGGGGTGCTGGCCGGGTTTTTGATCCTCTCCTATTACAGCGTCATCGCCGGCTGGGCCTTGGCCTATGTCTTCCGGCTCGGCGCGGGGACTTTCTCCGGGGCTGACGCCGAGACGGTACAGGCGGCCTTCGACGGCCTGCTGGCCAGCCCGGAGATTCTGCTGGCCTGGCACACCATCTTCATGCTGATGACCATGTTGGTGGTGGCCCGGGGAGTGCGCTCCGGCCTGGAGGCGGCGGTGCGTTTCCTGATGCCGTTGCTGTTCGTGCTGCTGGCCATCATGGTGGGCTATGCCATGAGCACCGGGGCCTTCATGGAGGGAGTACGGTTTCTGTTTCAGCCCGATTTCTCCAAGCTGAGCGGGACGGCGGTGCTGGTGGCCATGGGGCATGCCTTCTTCACCCTCAGCCTGGGGATGGGGGCGATCATGATCTATGGCTCCTATCTGCCCGAGAAAGCCTCCATCACTCAGGCCAGTTTCTACATCGCCGGTGCCGACACCTTGGTGGCCCTGATGGCGGGACTGGCCATTTTTCCCATCGTTTTCGCCAACGGCATGGAGCCCGGCGCCGGGCCGGGGCTGATCTTCGTCACCCTGCCCATCGCCTTCGGCAACATGCCCGCCGGGGCCTTGTTCGGGACGCTGTTCTTCTTGCTGCTGGTGTTCGCCGCCTGGAGTTCGGCCATTTCGCTCATCGAGCCGGCGGTGACCCATCTGGTGGAGGATCACGGCCATTCGCGGATCAAGGCCTGCCTCTGGGCCGGCCTGGCCACTTGGTTGCTGGGCATCGGCACGGTGTTGTCCTTCAACTGGGGGTCGGAATGGACCCTGTTCGGCAAGACCTTCTTCGATTTACTGGATTTCCTCACCGCCAACATCATGTTGCCGTTGGGGGGGCTGTTCATCGCCCTCTTCGCCGGCTGGGTGCTGGCGCGACGCGATTCCGAACGTGAGCTGGGGGATGGCTGGGGGTATCGCGCTTGGCGGTTCACCGTGCGATATGTCTCCCCCCTGGCGGTGTTCATCGTCTTTTTGCGTTCCATCGAGGTGATCTAGTGACCCACATCAGCCGTTCCGCCCTGGTGCCCTACCCCGCCGAGGCGATGTTCGATCTGGTGGACGACGTGGAGGCCTATCCCGAGTTCCTGCCCTGGTGCCACGGTGCCGAGGTGCTCTCACGCGACGAGGACGAGGTGCGTGCCCGCCTGGACATCGCCAAGGGGCGCTTCCAGCGCTCTTTCGCCACCGTGAATCGTCGCCTGCGCCCAAAACTCATCGAGATGCGGCTGCTGGAGGGGCCGTTCCGCCATCTAGAGGGGGTGTGGCGTTTCGCGCCGCTGGACGAGGGGGCGAGCAAGATCTCGCTGGATCTGGATTTCGAGTTCGACAACCCGGTGCTGGGCCTCACCCTGGGACCGGTGTTCAAACAGATCACCAATTCCATGGTGGATGCCTTCGTCAAACGGGCGCGAGCGCTCTATGGATGAGGAGAGCAGGCTATTGATCCCGGTGGAAGTGGCCTATGCCCGGCCCGAGCGGCAATTGATCATTCCCTTGGAGGTCCCCGAGGGCACCACTTTGCGCCAGGCGGTGGAACTGTCGGGGATCC
Source organism: Gammaproteobacteria bacterium (assembly GCA_026982215.1). GTDB lineage: Bacteria > Pseudomonadota > Gammaproteobacteria > S012-40 > S012-40 > S140-43. The sequence goes on along the minus strand of JALSHN010000057.1, from coordinate 510 downwards.
TGAAGGAGTTCCCTGAGATCGACCTGGCCAAGAACAAAGTGGGCATCTTCGGCCGCCTGGCCAAGCCGGACACACCGTTACGCCCGGGGGACCGGGTGGAGATCTATCGGCCGTTGATCGCCGATCCCAAGGCAGTGCGGCGCCAGCGTGCGGCCCAGGGAAAGGCGATGCGCAAGGGCGGCGGGTCGACCAAGGAGCCGAAAGGGGATTGAGAGACCTCAGTGCTCGCCGCGGTCGATACGCGTCAGACGGCCATCCGCGAAATACAGGGTGAGACGGCGGCGCTGGGGTTGGCTGTGGGGCTGGTCGCCGGCCTTGAAATAGTAGAGATAGTCCCAGCGGCCGGGATGGAAGGGGTCCTGGATGGCCGGCGTGCCGAGAATGAAGCGGACTTGTTCCTCGCTCATGCCGATGGCCAGCCGCTCCACCTGTTCGGCCTCGATGACGTTGCCCTGTTGGATGTCGATGCGGTGGATGGCACAACCGGTGATGGCAAAAACCGAGTAGCAG
>JALSHN010000056.1 GCA_026982215.1 Gammaproteobacteria bacterium | reverse complement strand
GCGCGTGGTGGCGCCAGCCGTGGACGGTGTGGATGTCGTGGGCGGCGAGGGCGATGGCCATGCGTCCTACGGAGACGGTGAGGACGGCGAGTTCCCCGGGGGCCTCCATCGCCACTCAGTGGTCGGCGCGGGGGCGGTTGCCGAGGGCGGGTTCCGGGGCGGCGGGAGGTGACAGGTGGTGGGCCAGGGCAGTGAGCAGCTCATCACGGGTGAAGGGCTTGGTGATGTATTCGTCGGAGCCGGCCACCCGGGCGCGGGCGCGGTCGAACAGGCCGTCCTTGCTGGTGAGCATGATGATGGGTAAGGCACGGAAGCGGGGGTTTTGTTTCACCAGGGCACAGGTCTGGTAACCATCGAGACGGGGCATCATCACGTCCAGCAGCGCGAGATCGGGGTGTTCGTCGGCGATCAGTGCCAGGGCCTCGAAGCCGTCGGCGGCGGTGATTACTTGGTAGCCGGCCTTTTCCAGCAGTGCCTGGGCGGTGCGACGGATGGTCTTGCTGTCGTCCACCACCAGGATCTTGGGACGTTTGCGTTGCGTTTCGGACACGGACTGGTTGACCTCGATAAAACCCCACCGTGGGATCGCCGATTATAATGGCGCCGCGGTACACCCCTCGCAAGGGCCCCACGGGAGGGCGGGACACGGCACACCCCTTCGGCACGTCCCTGTGCCGTGTTTACCCTAGGGGGCCTCACTTAAGCAGCCATGAAGGAGCGGATATGACGGTTCGTCTCGGGGTAGTGATGGATCCCATCGCCGCCATCCAGCCGGCTAAGGATTCTACCTTGGCGATGTTGTTGGAGGCGCAGCGGCGGGGATGGTCGCTGCATTATATGGAACTGGCCGATCTGGCTTGGCGCGACGGCCGGGGCATGGGGCGGGCGCGGCCGCTGCGGGTGTTCGACGACCCCCGCCGTTGGTTCGAACTGGACGAGGCGGAGTGGGCGCCGCTGGCGGCCTTGGACGTGGTGTTGATGCGCAAGGATCCACCGGTGGATGCGGAGTATTTCGCCGCTACCTATCTGCTGGAGCAGGCGGAGCGAGAGGGGGTGTTGGTGGTCAATCGTCCGCGGGGGTTGCGTGATCTCAATGAGAAACTGGCCCTGACTTGGGTGGCGGATTGTGCCCCGCCCACCTTGGTGAGCCGGGACGCCGAGGCACTGCGTGTTTTTCTCCAGGAACAAGGGGACATCGTGCTCAAGCCGTTGTTTGCCATGGGTGGGGCCTCGGTGTTCCGCCTGCGACCGGGGGATGCCAATGTGGGGGTGATCCTGGAGACGCTCACCGATCACGGCCGACGTTTCGCCATGGCGCAGCGCTTTCTGCCCGAGATCGTCGAGGGGGACAAGCGGGTGATCGTGGTGGATGGTGAGCCGGTTCCCCAGGTGTTGGCGCGCATTCCACCGCCGGGTGAGACACGCGGCAACTTGGCGGTGGGCGGGCGCGGTGAGGTGCGTCCCCTGGGCGAGGCGGAGCGGCGCCTCTGTGAACGGGTGGCGCCGTTGCTGCGCGAGCACGGTATTTTGTTCGCCGGTCTGGATGTGATCGGCGACCGGCTCACGGAGATCAATGTCACCAGCCCTACGGGGATTCGGGAACTGGATGCCGCTTGTGGCCTCAATATCGCTGCCCGGTTGATGGATGCCATCCAAAAGAGGCTCTCGAGTTGATCCGTCTCCTGCTCGTTTTGTCGTTGTTGGGCGGTTTGCTTTCCTGTCAGTCGCCGCCATCGGTGAGTCGTCACGAGTTCATGGCCTTCGGCACCCTGGTGTCGTTGTCGTTCTACGGCCTGGACGGGGAGGCGGCCTCGCGGGCGACGGCGGCGGCGATGGAGGACTTCCGCTATCTGCATTCCGCTTGGCATCCCTATGAGCCCGGCCCGTTGGGGCGGGTGAATGAGTTGTTGCCGCTGCAGGGGTGGTTCACCTATCCCCCGTCGTTGCGGCCGTTGCTGCTGCGTGCCCGGGAGCTGTCCCGCGCCAGCGGCGGCCTGTTCAATCCGGCCATCGGGGAGCTGGTGATGCTGTGGGGCTTCCATGAGGATCCGCGCCGGGAAGGGCCGCCGCCCGACCCGAAGGCGGTGGCGGAGTGGGTCGCCGCTGCACCGTCGCTGGAGGATGTGGAGCTACGCGGGCTGGAGATGCGCAGCCGCAATCCCCGGGTGAGGCTGGACTTCGGTGCCTTCGCCAAGGGGTACGGGGTGGACCGGGTGATCGAGCATTTGCGTGAGCTGGGGGTGGAGAATGCCATCGTCAACGCCGGGGGGGATCTGCGGGCCATCGGTTCCAAAGGGGGAGCGCCGTGGGTCGTGGGGATCCGCGATCCCCGCGGGCCGGGGGTGTTGGCGCGGATCGCCGTCTCGGGGGACGAGAGCGTGTTCACCTCGGGGGATTACGAGCGTTTCTTCGAGTATGAGGGGCGGCGTTATCATCACATTCTCGACCCCCGCAGCGGTTATCCTGCCCGTGGCTTGGTCTCGGTGACGGTGGTGGCCGGCGAAGGGGCCTTGGCCGATGCAGCCGCCACTGCGTTGATGGTGGCGGGGCCCGAGGATTGGCCGCAGGTGGCGCGGGCGATGGGTGTGGAGCAGGTGATGGTGATCGAAGAGGGCGGTGGCATCCAGCTCACGCCGGCCATGGTGCGGCGTTTGCAGTGGGAGAAGCCGGTGCCCGAGCCCCGGGTGAGGCCGTTGCCGTGACGCGGAGATACGGGCTGACCCGGGGGGATCGCTGGGTGTTGTCGGCGGCGCTGTTGGCGCTGGCGGCGGCCTGGGCGGCGTTGGGTGGCGACGAGGGTGGGATGGCATTGGTCACCCAGGAGGGGCGGGTGGTGGCCCGGCTGGATCTCGAGCGGCCGACACGCCTCACCGTGGACGGCCCGCTGGGACAGACAGTGTTGGAGGTGGCCGAGGGACGGGTGCGTTTCCTCAGTTCGCCTTGCCGTGGGCAGTTGTGTGTCCACGCCGGTTGGTTGTCCCAGGGCGGGGCCTTCGTCGCTTGTCTGCCCAACGGTGTGGCGGTGCGGATAGCGGCTCGAAGCGAGCGGTATGATGCGATCAATTTCTGAGCCGGAAGCCGCTGGGGTGGCGGTGTCGTCGCTGGATCGGCGTATCGCCGGTCTGGCGGCCTTGGCGGTGGTGATTCATCTGGCCGAGGCGGCCTTGCCGTCGCCGCTGCCGGGCATCAAACCGGGGCTGGCCAATGTGGTGGTGCTCTATGCCTTGTTGCGCCATGGTCTGCAGGTGGCGTTGTGGGTGGGGTTGTTGCGGGTGTTGGTGGGGTCGTTGTTGCTGGGGACCTTCCTCTCACCGGGGTTTTTCTTGAGCCTCAGTGGGGCCGTGGCCAGCCTGGCGGTGTTGGCGCTGATGCATCGTCTGCCTGGTCTTTCAGGGCCGGGGTTGGCGGTGCCTGCGGCCATGGCCCATGTGATGGGGCAGTTTTTGACGGCCTATGTGTGGTTCATTCCCCATGCGGGGTTGTTCCATCTGCTGCCGGCCTTTCTCACTGCGGCGTTGTTGTTCGGCCTGGCGGGGGGATTGGCGGTGAATCGGCTGTTGGATCGGGGGTTGGCGCGGGAGGGGCGGGCGTGAGCCTGCGGGCGGATTATTTCGGTGGCCATTGGTGGGCGGAGGGGGATCGGCTCACGCCCTTTCTCATCGCCGCCGCGGCGTTCCATCTGCTGGTGTTGTTTTTGGTGGGGTTCGCCTGGTCCTCACAGGAGGAGGAACCGCCGCCGCCGGCCTTCGATGTCACTTTGGTGAACACCCGCTCGCAGACCGTGCCCGAAGTGACCGATTATCTGGCCCAGGCCGACCAGGAAGGCGGGGGCAACACCGACGAACGGGTCCGTCCCACCACGATGACGCCGGCGGCCATGCCGCAGGCGCGACCGGTGGAAAGCGCGGTGGCGCCACCGTCCGACCCGGTTTCGCCGCAGCGGGCGGCGGACGAGGCCTTGTTGCTCAGCGAACGGGCCGAGGCGGTGATCGAGACCGACGACGAGGAGGGGGAGCGGCGGGAGGAGGCCCAGGTGGCGCGAATCCTGTCGCGTTCGCGGGAGATCGCCAGTCTGGAGATGGAGCTGGGGCAGGCCATCCAGGCGTATGCCAAGCAGCCCAGGGAACGTTTCGTCACCGCGTCCACCAAGGAGTTCCGTTATGCCGCCTATCTGGATGCCTGGCGACGCAAGGTGGAGCGGATCGGAAATCTGAATTATCCGGAGGAGGCTCGCCGGCGGGGATTGTCGGGCAGCCTGATCCTGGATGTGGCGCTCAATCCCGACGGCAGCATCCACGAGATCACTGTGGTGCGTTCCTCGGGGCATCCGGTGTTGGATCAGGCGGCGATGCGTATCGTGCGCATGGCCGCGCCCTTCGCGCCTTTTCCGGCCAGTATCCGCAAGGATACCGACATCCTCCACATCACCCGCACTTGGCGCTTCTTGAGCGGCAAGGCCTTCACCACCCAATGAGAGGGGGAGTCAGACCACTGCCTGCCAGCGCTGGGCGTGGAAGATGTCTTGGTAGAGGTCCAGTTCGGTGCCGTCGCCGCCGTGGAGCCAGGAGAGCAGCAGACGCCAGTAGAAATCGTCCCGGTGCCGTCCCTCGTTGAGCTCACAGACCCCCAATCCGGCCTGGAAGGCGCGCACGTAACGCTGGGTGTCGCTGAACAGGGCCACGCAGGGGAGGTCTTGCTGATCGAGGAAGTCGAACAGGGCCGCCAGTACCCGGGTGTTGGGGCGCAATCGGTTGGCCACCAGGGCGAAGCGGGTGTGAGGCGTCCCCAGGCGCCGTGCCGTTTCCTTGGCTTGGGCCACGTAGCGTTGCGCGGCATGGAGGTCGATGGCCGAGGGCAGCACCGGAATGAGGACGTGGTCGGCACGGCGCATCAGTTCCATGAGCTGGTAACCCTGCAGGCCGGCGGGGGTGTCCAGTACCTGCCAGTCGCAGCCGGGGGCCAGACGCATCTGGAAGGCACGGGTGGTGCGGCTGTCGCGGCGGCAGGCGTCCACACCGTGGATCTCGGGCTGGACGCCTTGCAGGCGGCGCTGTTCCAGCCAGTAGAGGGCGGAGGCCTGGGGATCGTGATCGATGAGGGCCGGGCGGTGGCCGTGGTAGGCCAGCTGGCAGGCGAGGTTGGTGGCCAGGGTGGTCTTGCCACACCCCCCTTTGGGGTTGAGTATGAGCGTCCGACGCATGGGCCCTCCCTCTGGGTGTGAGCGCCTCGTTGTCATTATGGCAATCCCGGCCGGGACGCGTCCCTGCGCTTCGCGGAATCGCGGTCTAAAGTTAACCGAAATCCCCTGGCACTCGCAATAGTCTCAAATTTTGTGTGAGAATTAAAGATCACTGGCGGACGAGGTCCATGAGTACCCATTTCACCGATCAGTTGCTCATCGCCATGCCGGGGTTGTCGGACCCCAATTTCGCCCACAGCGTGGTCTATTTGTGTGCCCACAACGAGCAGGGGGCCTTGGGGTTGGTGGTGAACCGTCCCATGGAGGTGACCCTGGGGGAGGTGTTGTCCCATCTGGGGATCCCTTGCCGGGATGAGACGGTGGCGGCGC
>JALSHN010000055.1 GCA_026982215.1 Gammaproteobacteria bacterium | reverse complement strand
CCTCACCTATCTCGATTTCAACGCCCGCCGCCGCAGCCGCGCCAGTCAATGGCGCAGCGTCTTCAGTGGCAGTTATGAATACGATTTCCTCGCCGCCGACGTTCCTCCCGGTGAATTCCGCCTGCGCGCCGCCTACCTGGACTACCAGGGCAAGGCCAACGGCCTCGATTTCAGCCTCGGGCGCCAGTCGGTGCGCTCTGGCGGTGTCTTGGGGCGCTTCGACGGCGCCCGCTTCGCCTACCGCCTGCATCGGGCGCTGCGCCTCAACGGCGTCGCCGGCGCGCCGGTGGACTACCTCGACCCCCAGCGTATCCAGCGTGAGCGTCCCCTGGTGGGGGTAGGCTTCGCCCTCGAAGAGCCGCGCCCCCACTGGAACGCCAATGCCTATCTCATTCAGCAACGGGCCGATGGGCTGTTGGATCGTCGCGCCATCGGCGGCGACATCCGCTATTTCGCGGACCAGCGTAGCGCCTTCGCCATCATCGACTACGACCTGGCCTTCCGCAGCGTCAACATCGCCACCCTCCATCTCGGCCACGGTCTGGGGCCGCGCACCCGCCTCAGCCTCCACCTCGACCACCGTCGCAGTCCCTTGCTCACCACCAGCAACGCCCTGCTCGGCATCACCAACATCCCCGACACGGAATACGCCGTGCTCGGCCTGAGTTCAGCGGAACAGCTGCAAGCGGTGAAGGCCGATCTACGCCTGGCCACCCTGGCGCGCTATCTCGACGAAGGCGCCATCCGTGACCGTGCCCTGGCCAATACCGGTCGCAGCGACCTGTTCAGTCTCGGGGTGATCCACCAATTGGGCGACAAGACCCAGCTCAATGGCAATCTCAACTGGAGCCGCAACGTCAATGTCACCCCCATCCTCACCACCGAGGCCCTGCGCGCCGTCGGTTCCCCCCCTCCGGAGACCGTCACCCAGGACCTCAGTGTTAATGCCCAGCTAATCCTGCGCGACTATCTTGTCGCCCGGGACATGTGGCTGTTGTCGGCCAAGCTGGGGGACACCTCCGTCTACCGCATCGCCAGTGCCAGTGCCATCGCCCGTCGTCCGCTGGGGCCGGCGTGGCGCCTCGAGGCCCGGGTGCGGGTGGAATACACCCAGCGCAAGGCCGGAGAGGGCTGGCGTGCGGGCAAGGTCTCCCCCGCCCTCAAGATCGACTACCGCCTCAACAAGCGTCTGGCCATGGACGGCGAGCTGGGAGTGGACTGGTACAAGACCCAGCAGCCCAACGGTGACTACCGTTGGCGCTTTTTCAACCTCGGTTTGCAGATGAATTTCTAGAGAGGCCGCCATGCGCCGTTACGGGGTCCCCATCGCCGCCGTCGTACTCATCCTCGCCGGCATCCTCAGTCATTTCTTCACCGTTCCCGACCGCCTGCTGGAGGCCGTGCGCATCATCGAAGAAGAAGGTCAGGCCGTCGTCGAAGTGGATTTCACCGTCCCGGTGCGCCAGGAAGGCCTGCTCCCCGAGCAAGGCCCCAGTACCCTGGTGCAGATCAAGCTGCGCACCGTGGCCTTGGCCGGCAACGATCGTAACGAATACCTGGGTCGGGGCGCCCTCAGAGGGGTGAGCCGGCGGGTGCCGCTCACCGACGTGGCCTACGAGGCTCAAGTTCCCGGCGGCCCCTTGCTCACCCTGCGTTTCGAACGCCCGGTGCACTTCCGCCTCGACCCCGCCGACGGCCGCAAGCGGTTGCGTCTCATCGTCGAGGAGCCCGCGATCGGTGAAGGCTGAACGGCGCCGTTGGGTAACGATCGCCCTGTGGCTGCTGCCCCTGTCGCTCACCGCCCAGCCGACCCCTGAGGCCCTTGCCACCGATCCTGCCCGCTCGGTGATTCCCCACGGCTTCGACCACCTGCAGACCGGCTTTCCTCTCGATGGGCGTCACGAGTGCCTGCCAGAACTGCCACAGCACCACCCGCTGGCTCCATCCCACCCAACCCCTGCCCTGAACACAAAACGCCCCGCAGGGCGGGGCGTGGGGAGAAGGGGCGGGGCGCTGTTAGAAATCCAACGGCCGTGACACCCCCACCGAGAACTTGGTGCCGCCCACCTGGGCCGCCGTGCTGTGCACCACCTCACCGGACAATTGGAAGCGCCTGAAATCCTTGGTGAGTTCCACCCCGGCATCCCAGAAGGCCGCCCCGCTCTTGGGCAAGGTGTTGCCCCAGTGCAGCCCCAGTTTCAGGTCCCGCTGCAGGGCCTGACCGGCGTTGACCTGGAGGTACTGCCCGCCCTTGTTGGACGCCAGGGCGGCGCTCATCGGCCCATAACTCGCCCCCAGGTACACCTCGTCGATGCGCTCGCGGTTCGGGTCGGTGAAATTGTAGGAAATCACCCCGGCATCGATGCCGATGATCCCCAACTGGCGTTTGAGGCCACCGCCGAGGTCCACCTCGCCGCCACCGGCGACATTGTTGGCCTTGCCGAAGGCATACAAGCCATTGGGCAGGGCATAGTGCACTTGACCGAACATCATCGGTTTGTCGTCAGTGACCGTGACACCGTGGAAAAAGCCGTTGCTCTTCATGCCAGCCACCGCCGAGACATCGGCCTGAGCAGTGGCGGCGAAACCGAGGGCGATCCCCAATGCAGCGGTGATGAAGCGGTGGTTCATCTGCTGTCCTCCTGTGAACAATTTTTTAGACCGATTCTAAAAAATGCCTTTGAATCAATGGTTTGGGCGATACGACTTGTCATAGCGTCGTGCGGCACCCAGCTTGCAGAGGCGCCGGGGAAAACTGTGACGGGCTTCACACCGTGGGAGTGCGGCTCAGAAGGTTTCCTGTGGATCGATATCCAGGGACCAGCGCACCCGTCGCGCCTCGGGCAGGGCCTCCAGGCGCGGGAGCCAGGCGGCGATCAGGCGATGCAGCGGGGCGCGCCGTGGGCTGATGAGGAGGATCTGGAAACGGTGGCGTCCGGCGCGGCGTTCCATGACCGCCGGTGCCGGTCCCAGACGGATCACCGGACTCTCGGGACACTGCGCCAGGGCGGCGCGCAGGAAGCGCTCCGGCGCTTCGGGGGAGGGGGACTCGGCGCGGATCAGCGCCAAGTGGCCGAAGGGTGGCAGGCCGGCGGCGCGCCGCTCGCCCAGGGCGGCCTCGGCGAAGGCCGGGTAGCCCGAGTGTACCAAGGTGGTGAGCAGCGGATGATCGGGGTGATGGGTCTGGATCAGCACCCGCCCGGCGCGCTCGCCGCGGCCGGCCCGGCCGCTCACCTGAGTGATGAGCTGGGCCAGTCGCTCCAGGGCGCGGAAGTCGTTGCCGTGCAGCCCCTGGTCGGCATCGAGGACGGCGGCCAGGGTGATCTGTGGCAGATGATGGCCCTTGGCCAGCATCTGGGTACCCAGGAGGATGGCGGCCCCGCCGGCGCGGGCCCGTTCCAGCACGGCCTCCAGGCTGCCCTTGCGCCGGGTGCTGTCGCGGTCGATGCGCAGTACCGGCACCTCGGGAAAGCGTTGCCGCAACACCTCCTCGGTGCGTTCGGTGCCGAAACCCACCGGGCGTAGATCGACACTGCCGCAGGCAGGACACTGGCGGGGCACGGCGACTGTCTTGTCGCAGTGGTGACAGTGCAGTCTGGCGCGGCCCTTGTGGAGGGTGTAGCGACTGTCGCAACGGGGGCACTGGGCCACCCAGCCGCATTCGTGGCACAGCAACACCGGGCTGTAACCGCGGCGGTTGAGGTAGAGCAACACCTGCTCGCCGCGCCGAAGATGCCGTTCCATGGCCTCCAGCAACACCGGGGAGAGATTGCCGTGCAACGGTTGGCCGCGCAGGTCGAGGCAGTCGATCTGCGGCGGGCGGGCGGCGCCGGCGCGCCGGGAGAGGCGCAGATGGTGATAGCGCCCTTCCCGGGCGTGATGCAGGCTCTCCAGTGACGGTGTGGCTGAGCCGAGGATCAGCGGCACCTCCCAGCGTTGCGCCCGCACCAGCGCCAGGTCGCGGCCCGAGTAACGCAGGCCCTCTTGTTGTTTGAACGAGGGGTCGTGCTCCTCGTCCACCACCACCAGCCCCGGGCGGGCCAGGGGGGCGAACACCGCCGAGCGGGTGCCGATGATCACCCCGGCCTCGCCGCGGCGGGCTGCCCACCAGGCACGCAGGCGTTCGCCGTCGCTCATTCCGGAATGCAGTGCCACCACCCGGGTGGGCAGGCGGGCGAAGCGTTGCAATAGCTGCGGGGTGAGGCCGATCTCGGGGACCAGTACCAGGACCTGGCGGCCCCGTGCCAGCACGGCCTCGGCCAGCCGCAGATAGACCTCGGTCTTGCCCGAGCCGGTGACCCCCTCCAGCAAGCAAGGGTGGAAGCCGTCGAGACGTGCCTCCAGGGCGGTGAGGGCCGCCTGCTGTTCCGGGTTGAGCTCCAGTGCCGGGGGCGGGGAGGGCGGCGGTGGGGGCGCACTGGCACACGCCAGCCCACGCCGCACCAATTGCTTCATCAACGGCCGCCAGCCGGGGAAGGCCTGGTCCAATCGGGCCGCGGGCAGGCCCTCGGGATGCTCCGCCAGCAGCGCGGCCAAGGCGGCCTGCCGCGGGGCCCGTTTCAGTTCGCTGGGATCGGGGGGACGCCGCAGCCGCCAGTAATCAGGTTCGGGCGCTCGGGCGGGGCGGGCCTGGCGCAGTGGTGCCGGGAGGGCGTGGAACAGCACCTCGCCCAGGGGGTGGTGGTAGTAATCCGCCACCCAGTGGAGGAAGTCCAGTTCCGCCGCTGTCAACAATGGCGCTTCGTCCAGCAGTCGCTCGGCTCGGCGCAGCCGTTCCGCGGGCAGCGCCGAGCTGTCCTTGACGGCCAGCAGCAGGGCCACTCGCCGGCTGCGTCCGAAAGGCACCAGCAGCCGTTGTCCCGCCTGCAGCCGATGGTGTTCCACCCCCGCGGGAGGGAGGTAGTCGAAGCGGCGGCGCAGCGGGGTCGCCAGGGCCAGTTCCAGGATGGGTTCGCTCATGGGGCGCGGTGGGAAGAACCTGTGGATAAAGCTGTGGAAAGTGTGTGGGGGATCCAGGGTAGATCACCACGGCGGGCAGGGCAAAGCGCTTGGCGGCACTGCGCGGGCGGGGCGGGTGGACTAGAGTGATGAACGAGGCCCCTGCCGCGGGCGGGGCGGGTTCCCTGCAACAGACGAGGTGCGAGATGCATACGGTGATCGGAGTGTTGCCGTCGGTGGAGGCGGCGCAGCGCTTGGTGGCGGACCTGGTGGCCCACGGTGTGGCGCGGGATCACATCGGCCTGTTGGGCAAGGAGCCGGTGGAGATGGAAGGCAACGTGCCCAGCCGCGCCCTGGAGGGGGCGGGTGCCGGCGCGGCGCTGGGGGCGCTCGGCGGCCTGGGGCTGGCATTGATGAGTCTCAGTCTGCCGGGGGTGGGGACCACGGTGGCCCTGGGGACCCTGGCGGCCACGCTGGGGGGTGCTGGGGCCGGTGCCTTTGCCGGGGGGTTGATGGGGGCCCTGGCCGATCTGGGGCTGGAGGTGGACGATGCCCGCCTGTTCGCCGAAGCCGTGGAACGCGGCGGGGTGCTGGTGACGGCCTATGTGGAGGCCGATGAGCGGGACGGGGTGGCCG
>JALSHN010000054.1 GCA_026982215.1 Gammaproteobacteria bacterium | reverse complement strand
ATCCGTGGAACGGCGGCTGCCGCGCCACGTCCTGCTGGTGGTCTACCTCGGCAACGACCTGGCCGACAACCTCCTCGACTACCCCCTCCAGGCCGACCAGGCCAAACCCCGTTTCGTCCTCGAAGACGGCCGCCTGCGCTTGCGCAACACCCCCGTCCCCCAGCGCCCCAAACCCGCCGCCGCCCGGCGCCAGACCCTGGCCAGCCTGATCCTCGGCCCCGACGCCGGCCCCGCCCACCCCCTGGGCCGGCTGGAGATCGCCCGGCGGCTGGGCCTGTTCCAACCCCGCTCGAACCTCGACGAGGCCCGGCTGCAACAACGCCTGCGCCCCGCCCTCGACCTGTTCCACGCCCTGGCGACCAAGATGCAACAACGGCTGCAACACAGCCAACGCCGCTTCGCCGTCGCCCTGCTCGCCGGGCGGCGCTTCGTCGAGGCCCCCGCGAGCCCCTCGGCCCGCTACCAAGACCACCTGCGCCGCCGGCTGATCGACGAATTGCCCCGACGAGGCATCCCGGTCATCGACCTGGCCCTGCCGTTACGCCAACAGGGCGGCGCCGACCTCTATCACCCCAACGAAGGCCACCTCAACCCGCAAGGCCACCGCCGCATCGCCGACATCCTCGCCGACGAGCTCGACGCACTGGGCTGGACGCCATGAACATCCTCGGACTCTCCGCCTTCTACCACGACAGCGCCGCCGCCCTGATCCGTGACGGCGAAATCATCGCCTGTGCTCAAGAAGAACGCTTCACCCGCCGCAAGAACGATCCCGCCTTCCCCCGTCACGCCACACGCTACTGCCTGCAACAGGCCGGCATCGGCCTCGACGCCGTCGATTACGTCGTCTTCTACGACAAACCGCTGCTCAAATTCGACCGCATCCTCCAGACCCACCTCGCCCTCGCCCCCCGCACCCTCCCCGCCTTCGTCCGCTCCATGCCCGTATGGCTGAAAGAAAAACTGTTCCAGAAACGCCTCATCCGTGAACGGCTCGCCGAACTGGGCGGCCCGCTTCCCCCGCTGCTGTTCGCTGCCCACCACGCCGCCCACGCCGCCTCCGCCTTCTACCCCAGCCCCTATCCCGAGGCCGCCGTCCTCTGCCTCGACGGCGTGGGCGAATGGGCCACCACCTCCGCCTGGCACGGCCACGGCCACCGCCTCACCCCTCTATGGCAACAAGACTTCCCCCACTCCCTCGGCCTGCTCTACTCCGCCTTCACCGCCTACTGCGGCTTCCGGGTCAACTCCGGGGAATACAAACTCATGGGCCTGGCCCCCTACGGCGAACCGCGCCACGTCCAACGCATCCTCGACGAGCTCATCGACCTCAAAGACGACGGCAGCTTCCGCCTCGATCTGAACTACTTCGACTTCGCCGGGACGCGCCGGATGACCACCGAACGCTTCCACCGCCTGTTCGGGGGGCCACCGCGAGAGCCTGAAGGCGAACTGCAACAACACCACATGGACATCGCCGCCTCCATCCAAGCGGTCACCGAAGAAATCGTCCACCGCCTGGCCACCACCCTGCACCGCGAGACCGGCCTCGACCACCTCTGCCTGGCCGGCGGCGTGGCCTTGAACTGCGTCGCCAACGGCAAACTGCGCACCCAGGGTCCCTACCGCGACATCTGGATCCAACCCGCCGCCGGTGACGCCGGCGGCGCCCTCGGTGCGGCCCTGCTGGCGTGGCACCACCACCTGGACCGCCCCCGCCATCCCAGCCAGCCCGACGCCATGCAAGGCGCCCTCCTCGGGCCGGAATACGACACGGACACCATCGAAACCACCCTGCGCCAAGCCGGCGCCCGCTACCGCCGCCTCGACCCCGATGCCCTCGATCACACCGTCGCCGAGGCCCTGGACCAAGGGCGCGTCGTCGGCTGGTTCCAAGGACGGGCCGAATTCGGCCCCCGCGCCCTGGGCAACCGTTCCATCCTCGGCGACCCCCGCCCTCCCGAGATGCAGTCACGCATCAACCTCAAGATCAAATTTCGCGAATCCTTCCGCCCCTTCGCCCCCGCCGTGCTGGCCGAACACCAAGCCGAATGGTTCGAGATGGAGCGGCCCAGCCCCTACATGCTGTTCGTCAGCCCGCTCAAAGCCCAGCACCTGCGCCCCCTCCCACAACAGGCCCGAGGTCTGGACAAACTCCGCCATCCCCGCTCACCGGTCGCCGCCGTCACCCACGTGGACGGCAGCGCCCGTCTGCAGAGCGTCCACCCCCAGACCCACCCCCGTTTCCACCGCCTCATCCAGGCCTTCCATCGCCGAAGCGGCTGCCCCATGGTGGTCAACACCTCCTTCAACATCCGCGGCGAACCCATCGTCCTCACCCCCCGCGACGCCCTGCGCTGCTTCGCCCGCACCGACATGGACCTGCTGGCCATCGGCGACTTCCTGGTGGACAAACGCGACCAACCCCCCGAGCTGGCCCAGCGCCTCGACGCCCCCCCACCACCGCCCGAACCCGAGCACCCCCCGCTCCCCGAGGCCACCCCCAAACGGCTACGGCAATTCGCCCTCAGCACCGCCGCGGCCGTGGTGCTGCTGTTCGGACTCCTCATCCCCTGGCTGACCGCACACCCCATCCCCCTCTGGCTGATCGCCGCCGCCGGTGCCTGGGCCCTGTGGGGACTCCTCCTCCCCACCAGCCTCACCCCCCTCTACCACGGCTGGCTGCGCTTCGGCCTGCTCATGGGCCGAATCACCACCCCGGTGATCCTCACCGTGGTATATTGCCTGCTGGTCACCCCCCTGGGCTGGCTGCGCCGCGCCCTGGGGCACGACCCCATGGAACGGCGCCGAGACCCGCAAGCCGCCAGCTACCGCCGCCCCAGCCCCCCGCTGAGCGGCATGGACAAACCCTTCTGAGTCATGTGGGAACTCATCAAAGACCTCTGGGACTTCGCCCGCAGCCACAAACGCTACTGGCTCCTCCCCCTGCTGCTCGTCCTGCTGCTGCTCGGCGCCCTGCTGGTCATCGGCCCCGGCTCCGCCCTCGCCCCCTTCGTCTACACCTTATTTTGAACCCACGGCGTGGCATTGTCCCCATCCACCCCGCCCCGTAAAATGGCCCCTCGCCCCCAGGGACCGTTTTCCATGCCCCGCCAACTCACCCTCCTGTCACTGATCCTCGCCCTCGGCGCCTGCTCACTCCCCGAATCCGACCCCGACCCCACCACCGGCGGGCCGAGCTTTGCGCTCCTCAGCCTCGACGGCAACGGCCCGAGACTGGTGGCTGGCGAGGCCGGCGGCGCCATCCTCACCAGCGACGACGGCCGCAACTGGCGTGCCTGGGAGAGCGGTACCCTGCAACCCCTCGGCGCCATCGCCTGGGACGGTTCCCGATTCACCGCCATCGGCTACGCCGTACTCGCCCTGGCGGACGACACCCAGGCCAACGCCCTGCTCCACAGCCCCGACGGCATCACCTGGACGGTGGGCACCCTGAACGCTCACCCGCTGGAATACCGCCGCATGATCTGGACCGGCAGCCGCTTGGTGGCGGTGGGTGAAGGCATCCTGGTGAGCGAGGACGGCGACACGTGGACCGAGATCCCCTTCCCTGACGAACTCACCGCTTCCCCCTACCTCGGCGACGTGATCCAGACCGCCGGCCGACTCATCGCCGTGGGCTGCAACACCGTCCTCACCAGTGACGACGACGGCCTCAACTGGACCGCCCGTGACCTCCCTGCCCTCCCCGACTGCCTGGAAGGAATCGCCGACGACGGCACGCGCCTGGTGGCCTTGGGCGGAACGGGGGCCATCGTCACCAGCGACGACGGCGGCCTCACCTGGCAACGCCGGGAAGCCCCTGCCACCCCCCCCCACCTCAGCGACGTGGCCGCCGGAGACGGCGGCTACGTGGCCGTGGGCAACCTCGGCGCCCTGCTCACCAGCGCCGACGGCATCGACTGGCAACTGCAGACCATTCCCGGCGAACCCATCCTCACCCGGGTGACCTGGACGGGGGATCGCTTCATCCTGGTGGGCCGCAACAGCGCCGTGTACAGCTACACCGCCAGCGACGGTGCAGAAGCCGCCAGCGTTGACAATGGCGTCTACGGCATCGTCCCGCCCCCCTGAGCTCGTCGGACGAGGGAGAGACCATGGAGGTCCCCATGCCACGCCACACCATCCTTTTACTGCTGACCCTGACCCTGGCCGCCTGCGCCCCCCTCACCCCCTACCACACCGATCTCACCCCCTGCGAGACCGACCACGACCCCACCCGCTGCGCCGAGCACACCCTGGAAATCCATCCCCAGTTCACCCTCGGCTTTGTGGAACTGGACGACCAAGGCTGGTTCTGGGACCGCGGCCAGATGTGGGCGGTCATCGACCACCTCAGTCAAGCCGTAGCCCGGCGCGACCAGCTCATCATCGTCTTCGTCCACGGCTGGAAGCACAACGCCCACAGCTGCGACGGCAACGTCGCCTGTTTCCGCGAGACCCTGCGCCGCATCAACGACCTGGAACGGCGCGCCGCCACCGCCCAAGGCCGTCCACCGCGAGGCATCAGTGGCATCTACGTCGGTTGGCGCGGCCTCTCCCTCGACGCCGGCCTCCTCACCAACCTGAGCTTCTGGGACCGCAAACACACCGCCGACCGCGTGGGCCACGGCGGCCTGAGCGAACTGTTCGCCCGCCTGGACTCCATCCGCACCATCCGCCGCAACATCACCGGCGCCGGCAGCCCCTCGGCCACCCAACTGGTGATCGTCGGCCACAGTTTCGGTGGCCAGATCGTCCATTCCGCCCTCTCACAACTGATGCTGGAACGGGCGGTGGACGTGGAAGGCAGCGGCCAATCGCCGCAAGGCTTCGGTGATCTGGTGGTGCTGGTGAACCCTGCCTTCGAAGCCAAACGCTACCAACCCCTGCGCGCGCTGGCCGCGGAACGCAGCTACTTCCCCGGACAACGCCCGCTGCTGGCCATCCTCACCTCCCGCGGGGACAAGGCCACCCGCTACGCCTTCCCCACCGGCCGCTGGTTCTCCACCCTCACCCAGGCCTACCGCAACGGCGAACAACGCCGCGCCGACCTCTACGCCGTGGGCCACTACACCCCCTACCGCACCCATCGACTGGAGGCCCGCGGCGAAGTCCAAGACCTCTCGCAAGAAAACGAACGCCCCTGCGGCTGCCGCTACCTGGCCCGCGAGGGCCGGTTGCAAGCCGGAGAACTGAACGCCTTGCTGGCCTTCCGCCGCCAGTGGCTCGCCGGCGAGCTGGAAGAAGGCTGGAGCGTCGAACTGCCCGGGGCCGTGCTGCGCCACGACCCTGCCGAACCCAGCCACCCCCTCAACCCCTACCTGGTGATCAGCGTGGACGACCGCATCATCCACGGCCACAACGACATCTACCGCCCGGCCTTCATCCAGTTCCTGCGACAGATGCTCGTCCTCACCGCCCCCGGCGAATGAGCGGACGGGGCTCAGGTATCACGTCCACCGATCTTGTGCACCGCCCCCCGATTGCCCCACGCGGCCAGATCAGCCACCTGCACCCCCACCCACCACACCGGACCGATGCTGTCACGGGTATATCCCCCCACCAGGGCCTCGTCGTCCTCA
>JALSHN010000053.1 GCA_026982215.1 Gammaproteobacteria bacterium | reverse complement strand
CAGCCGGGCCTCGTCCAAATCACGTTGTTGCACCAACACGGCAGCGCCTTCATCGGCCAGATAGCGGGCATTGGCGGTCTGGTGGTCGTCCACCGCGTAGGGATAGGGCACCAGTACCGCCGCCGCCCCGGCCACCGCCAGCTCGGCCACGGTGAGCGCCCCGGCCCGGCACAACACCAGGTCCGCCCAGCGATAGGCCGCGGCCATGTCTTCGATGAAGGGAAAGATCTCCGCCTCCACCCCGGCCTCGGCGTAAGCCGCCTGGGCAGCGGCCAGATGGCGTTCCCCACACTGATGATGCACATGGGGACGGGTTGCCTCGGGGAGGCGAGCCAGGGCGGCTGGCACGGTCTCGTTGAAAAAGGCCGCCCCCAGGCTGCCCCCCACCACCAGCAGCCGCGGTCTGCCCGTCCGCCCGGCGAGGCGTTCCTGGGGTGGGGGGATCTCAGCCAGTTTCTCCCGCACCGGGTTGCCGGTGACCACGATCTTGTCCGACTCGGGGAAGGTGTCGGGGAAGCCGCACATCACGCGGGCAGCCAAGGGCTTGAGCAGGCGGTTGGTGAGGCCGGGGATGCGATTCTGTTCGTGGATCAGCAGCGGGCGACGAAGGAGTCGGGCGGCCACGCCGCCAGGACCAGTGACGAATCCGCCCATGCCCAATACCACGTCGGGACGACGACGGCTCATGATGCCCCATGCCTGGGCCAAGGCGCGCAGCAGATGTACCGGTGCCGAGAGCCAACGGCCGAGCCCTTTGCCACGCAGTCCACCCACCTCCACCCAGTCGATGGACAGCCCATGTTCGGGGACCACCCGTGCCTCCAGGCCACGGCGGGTACCCATCCAGCTCACCTCGGCGCCTTCGGCGCGCAGGCGTTCGGCCACCGCCAGGGCGGGGAAGACGTGCCCCCCGGTGCCTCCGGCCATGATCAGTACCCGTATGCCCATCACCGCCCCCTCCGCTCACGGCCGCCGAAGCGGTAGGGGTAACGCCGCTCCAGATCCACCCGCAGGATGAGGGCGACTGCGATACAGGTGACCACCACCGAGCTGCCACCGTAGCTGAGTAGGGGCAGGGTGAGCCCCTTGGTGGGCAGAAGCCCCATGTTGACCCCCATGTTGACGAAGGCCTGGAGGCTGAGCCAGGCCCCCAGGCCGTAGACCAGCAGCGCACCGAAGAACTGGCCTTCGCGCTCGGCGGCCCGGGCGATGACCAGGCAACGCCAGGCGAAGATCAAGAACAGGGCAATGACTGCCAAGGCCCCCACCAGCCCCAGCTCCTCGGCCAATACGGCAAAGACGAAGTCGGTGTGGGCCTCGCTGAGGTAGGACAATTTCTGGATGCTGGATCCCAGGCCGGTACCCCACCATTCGCCGCGCCCGAAGGCGATGAGGGCCAGACTGAGCTGGTAACCGGTGTCGAAGGGATCGGCCCAGGGATCGAGGAAGGCGGTCAGGCGCTCCACCCGATAGGGACTGGCCACCATCAGTGCCGCCAGGGCCCCGATCCCGACCAGGGCGAGCAGCAGGAAGCGGTGCAACGGCGCCCCGGCGAGGAACAGCAATACCAAGGTGGCGGCGGCCATCACCACCAGCGAGCCGAAATCGGGTTGCAGATAGAGCAGCCCGCCATAGAGGGCGGTGACGAACAAGGGTACCAGCATCCCTCCCCAGCCAGCGCGCAGGCGCTGGTGACGCCGGGTCGCGTAATCGGCCAGGTAGAGGATGAGGGTGAGTTTGGCCAGCTCGGCCGGCTGGAAATTGACCACGCCCAGAGACAACCAGCGGGTACTGCCGTTGATGGTCTGCCCCAGTAACAACACCAGGGCCAGCAGCACCCCCCCCGCCACCAGGGCCCAGGGGGCGAGGCGCTGCAATCGGCTCAGGGGCAGACGCAACACCACCGCCCCCAGCAGCACGCCGACGGCGAGGTAGATCGCCTGGCGCCAGAAGAAATACAGCGGGTCACCATGGAGGCGGTCCCCCAACGGGATGGAGGCGGAGGCCACCATCACCAGTCCCAGGGCGGCCAGGGCGAGTACCGAGAACCCCAGCCAGCCGTCGCTCATCGGCAGGGCCTCGCCACGGCGGCGATCCTCCACCGGGACGCTGCGTGGGGGGGTGCGACCGCCCAGGCTCAGCTCCGCCATTGCGACACCTCACGCACGAAATCCATCCCCCGCTGGGTGTAGTCGCCGTATTGATCCCAGCTGGCGCATGCCGGCGACAACAGCACCACATCGCCCGGCCGTGCCAGCTCGCCGGCGCGCCGTACCGCGCTGCGCATGTCACGCACCCGCAGCAGTGGCGCCGCACCCTCCAGCGCCGCGGCCAGGCGTGGGGCATCCCGCCCCAGCAACACCACCGCCCGACAGTGGCGGGCCACGGGATCGCGCAACGGCGAGAAATCGGCCCCCTTGCCCTCCCCGCCGGCGATGAGCACCACCTGCCCGCTACGGGTGGGCGCCAGCCCCTCGATGGCGGCCACCGCGGCACCGACGTTGGTGGCCTTGGAGTCGTTGACCCACAGCACGTCGTCGCACTCCATCACCCGCTGACACCGATGGGGCAGGCCGGAGAACTCCCGCAGGGCATCCAGCATCGCCTCCAGATCGAGCCCCACCGCGTGTCCGAGGGCCAGAGCCGCCAAGGCGTTGGCGGTGTTGTGCCGCCCGGCCAGGGCCAGTTCGTCCTCGGCGATGAGACGCCGCCGGCCATGCACCAGCCAAGTGCGCCTCCCGCCTTCGCGCAGGCCAAAATCAGTGAGCGCCGGGGCATCGAGACCGAAGCTCACCACGCCCTCCTCCAAACGGGCCAGTCCCTGGGCCAGGGCATCGTCGCGATTCACCACCTGGATCTCGGCATGACGGTAGATCCGGCCTTTGATGCGGGCGTAATCCTCCAATCGGGGGTGGCGGTCTCGATGGTCGGGACTGACGTTGAGGACCACCGCCGCTCGCGGGGCGAGGCTGTCGGTGGTTTCCAATTGGAAACTGGAAAGCTCCAGCACATACAGCTGTGGCCGGGAGCGGACGAGCAATTCCAGCACCGGGATACCGATGTTGCCCCCCACGGCCACATCCAGGCCGCTGCGGCGGGCCATCTCACCCACCAGGGCGGTCACCGTGCTCTTGCCGTTGGAGCCGGTGATCGCCACCACCGGGGCACGCACCTCGCGGGCGAACAACTCCACGTCGCCCATCAGCTCCGCCCCGGCCTCCACCGCCGCCCGCACCACGGGCTCCGCCGGGTCCACCCCCGGACTGAGAACGATGCGATCCGCCTGGGTGAACAGGGTGACGTCGAAGGGACCGAGGAACACCGCGGCATCGGGCACCTCCTCGCGTAGGGCGGCCAACATCGGGGGATTCTCGCGGCTGTCCACCACGGCACAGGCCTCACCTCGGGCGATGAGGTGGCGGGCCACGGAGAGACCGGTGCGCCCCAGGCCGACCACCAATGTCTTGCGCCCTTCGGGCCGGCGTTGACTGTCACTGTTCGTGGCGATCATCACCCTCCCCTCCCTAGCGGATCTTGAGGCTCGAGAGCCCGATGAGCACCAGGATCACGGTGACGATCCAGAAACGGACGATGATCCGCGGCTCGGGCCAACCTTTGAGCTCGAAGTGGTGATGCAACGGCGCCATGCGGAAGACCCGCCGCCCGGTGAGCTTGTAGGAGGCCACTTGGATGATCACCGAGAGGGTTTCCATCACGAACACCCCCCCCATGATGAACAGCACCAGTTCCTGGCGCACGATCACCGCCACCACCCCCAGGGCCGCCCCCAGCGCCAGCGCACCCACATCGCCCATGAACACCTGCGCCGGGTAGGCGTTGAACCACAAGAACCCCAGGCCGGCACCGACGATGGCCCCACAGAAGATGGCCACCTCTCCGGCCCCGGGGATATAGGGAATGCCGAGATATTCGGCGAAACGGGCATGGCCGGAGACGTAAGCGAAGATTCCCAGCGCGCCGGCCACCATCACCGTGGGCAGGATGGCCAGGCCGTCCAGGCCGTCGGTGAGGTTCACGGCGTTGCTGGAACCGACGATCACCAGATAGGCCAGCAGGATGAACCCCAGCCCCAGGTCGATGGCCACGTCCTTGAAGAACGGGACGATGAGCTGGGTCTCGGCGGGCAGCTGGGCACTGGCGTAGAGATAGCCGCCGGCCGCCAGCCCCCCCACTGTCTGCCAGAAATATTTGGCCCGGGCCGACAGTCCCTTGGGGTCGTGTTTGACCAGCTTTTTGTAGTCGTCCACGAATCCGATCACCCCGAAGAGCAAGGTGACGCCAATGACCACCCAGACGAACCGGTTGGAGAGATCGGCCCACAGCAAAGTGGCCACCCCCAAGGCCACCAGGATCAAGGCACCGCCCATGGTGGGGGTCCCCGCCTTGGCCAGATGGGACTCGGGGCCGTCGCTGCGGATGGGCTGCCCCTGTTTCTGATAGCGGTTCAGGGCGCGGATCATCGCCGGCCCCACCACGAAGGCGATCACCAGGGCAGTGAGTACCCCGAGGATGGTACGCAGGGTGATGTATTGGAAGACGTTGAAGCCGCTGTGGAATTGGGCCAGATATTCTGCGAGCCATAACAGCATCCTCAGCCCTCCCCCCGTTGCGGGGTGAGAGCCGCCACGACCCGTTCCATCCCTGCGCTGCGCGATCCCTTCACCAACACCGTGTCCTCCTTGTCCAGATCATCGAGCAGGGCCTGCACCAAGCCCTCCACCGTATCGAAGCACCGTCCCTGCGCCCCGAAGCTCTGCGCCGCCTCGGCCGCGAGCGAGCCCACGGCGTAGAGGCGGTCGATACCCATCGTCCGCGCCGTCTCCCCGGCCTGGCGATGCAATGCCACCGCCTCCTCCCCCAATTCGGCCATGTCACCCAACACCAGGGTGCGCCGGCCGGAATGGGCCGCCAACACCGCCAGGCCGGCCTGCAACGAGGCCGGATTGGCGTTGTAACTGTCGTCGATCAGGCGCGCCCCACGCCGCCCCTGCCGGGGACGCAGCCGTCCCGCCACCGGCACCATGGACTCCAGGGCGGCACGGATCGACCCCAGTTCCACCCCCAGACTCAGGGCGACCGCCGTCGCCGCCAGGGCGTTGCGCACATTGTGTTCCCCTGGTAAGGGCAGCGTGAGCCACGTCTCGCCGACCGGGGTGATCAGACGGAAACGACTGCCCTCGGGACCTGCCTTCACGGCCTCCGCCCGCACCGCGGCACGGGGATCGAGGCCAAAATCCACCACCTGCGCGGGGGCGGCCAGCTCGTCCCACAAAGGCGCGAAACGGTCGTCGCGGTTGATCACCGCCACCTCGCCCTCACCCAGGGCGGCAAACAGCTCCCCCTTGGCCCGGGCCACCCCCTCCAGAGAGCCGAAACCCTCCAGATGGGCCGGACCGGCATGGGTGACCACCCCCACACGGGGTCGGGCCAGACTACTCAGATAAGCGATCTCACCGGCGTGGTTGGCCCCCATCTCGATCACCGCCGCGCGATGATCCGTCCTCAGGGACAACAGCGTGAGGGGGACACCCAGATCGTTGTTGAGGTTGCCCTGGGTGGCCCATACCGGG
>JALSHN010000052.1 GCA_026982215.1 Gammaproteobacteria bacterium | reverse complement strand
CCATCTTCAGGCGATGAATGGCATCGCGGTGTTCGGGGAATTCCTTGACGAGGGGGTGGTGTTGCAGCGGCATGATTCAGCTCCTGGCTTGCATGAGGTCGAGGAAACGGTCGAACAGTGAGGCCACGTCGTGGGGGCCGGGGCTGGCCTCGGGGTGGCC
Source organism: Gammaproteobacteria bacterium (assembly GCA_026982215.1). GTDB lineage: Bacteria > Pseudomonadota > Gammaproteobacteria > S012-40 > S012-40 > S140-43. The sequence continues at coordinate 5,455 of JALSHN010000052.1, read as the reverse complement.
CTGGAAACCGAAGGCAGGACATTCCCGATGGGCGATGCCCTGGAGGCTGCCGTCGAACAGGGAACGGTGGGTGGGCTGGAGGTGGTCGGGGAGGCTGGCCTCGGCCACCGCGAAGCCGTGGTTCTGGGAGGTGATCATCACCCGCCCACTGGCCAGGTCTTGCACCGGATGGTTGGCGCCGTGATGGCCGAATTTCATCTTTTCGGTGCGGGCGCCGCTGGCCAGGGCGAGGAGCTGATGCCCCAGACAGATGCCGAACAGGGGAATTTTGCGCTCCAGCAGCTCGGCAATGGCGGCGATGGCATAATCACAGGGCTCGGGGTCGCCGGGGCCGTTGGAGAGCATCACCCCATGGGGAGCGAGTGCCAGGACGTCGACCACCGGGGTGGTGGCGGGGACCACGGTGACCTTGCAGCCCCGCTCCACCAGCATGCGCAGGATGTTGCGCTTGACGCCGAAGTCGTACACCACCACGTTCCAGGGCAACTCGGCGGGGTCCCGGCGGGGGTGCCCATTCTCCAATCGCCATTCGGCCTCGAACCAGTCGTAGGGGCGGGAGCAGGTCACTTCCCGGGCCAGGTCCATGCCGGCCAGGCCCGGGAACGCCCGGGCGCGGGCCACCGCCTCGGCCTCGTCGAGGCCATCGCCGGCGACGATGCATCCGGCCTGGGCCCCTTTCTCGCGCAGGAGGCGGGTGAGGCGGCGGGTGTCGATCCCGGCGATGGCCACCGTGCCCTGCAGGGCAAGGTATTCCTCCAGGGGCATCTGGGCGCGCCAGTTGCTCACCAGGGGCGAGAGGTGACGGATCACCAGCCCCGCGGCGTGGATCCCTTCGGATTCGGCGTCTTCGGGGTTGATGCCGACGTTGCCGATGTGGGGGTAGGTGAGGGTGACGATCTGGCGGGCATACGAGGGATCGGTGAGGATCTCTTGATAGCCGGTCATGGCGGTGTTGAACACCACCTCCCCGACGGTGGCGCCCTCGGCGCCGATGGATTCACCGTGGAACACACTGCCATCGGCGAGGGCCAACAGGGCTGGTTTGCGCAAGGTCTCCTCCGGGCGGGCATACGAAAGCGGGAGGTATCCACCCGATGCCTCCCGCTGGTCGTGGGGTCGTGAAATCTCGGGCTATTTTAGCCGCCCCGGCGCGGGCTTGTCATCCGCCGTCCTTGAGGCCCAGGACATCCTGCATGTCGTAAAGACCGGGAGAGCGACCGGCCAGCCACAGGGCGGCGCGCACCGCGCCCTTGGCGAAGGTCATCCGCGAGCTGGCCTTGTGGCTGATCTCCACCCGTTCGCCGATGCCGGCGAACATCACCGTGTGTTCGCCGACGATGTCGCCGGCGCGGATGGTCTCGAAGCCGATGACCTCGCGCGGGCGCTCGCCGGTGTGTCCCTGGCGGCCATAGACGGCCACCTTCTCCAGATCGCGCCCCAGGGCCCGGGCCACGGTCTCGCCCATGGCCAGCGCGGTGCCGGAGGGGGCGTCCACTTTGTGGCGGTGGTGGGCCTCGATGATCTCGATGTCCACTTCGTCCCCCAGCACTCGGGCGGCCAGGTCCAGCAGTTTGAGCACCAGGTTGACGCCGACGCTCATGTTGGGTGCCCAGACGATGGGGATCTCGCCGGCCGCCTCGCGAATCGCGGCCTGCTGCGCTGCGTCGAGGCCGGTGGTGCCGATGACCATGGCGCAACCGGCCTCGCGGGCGGCGGCGACGTCGGCCACGGTGGAGTGGGGGAGGGTGAAGTCGATGAGGACGTCGCAGGCCGCCGCCACCGCCTGGCGATCGGCGCTCAGGGAAACCCCCAGCCGGCCGGCCCCGGCGATCTCGCCGGCGTCTTGTCCCAGCAAGGGGTGATCCGGGCGCTCCAGGGCACCGCTGAGCTCGGCCCCCTCGGCCGCCACCACGGCCTCCACCAATACCCGCCCCATGCGCCCGGCGGCCCCGGCGATGGCGATCTTCATCGGTCTCTCCTTTGTTGGATTGGTTGGATTCGGTTCACCAGCTGATGTAGGCATAGCCCTGTTGTTGCAGCTCCATGAGGTCGGCCGCCCCCACTTCCACCCGCTTGACGAAGGGGTGAAGGTCTTTTTCCGTCCACCCCAGGGATTTCATGGTGTTGCCACAGGCGTGGAATTCTACGCCGTATTGCGCCAGGCTGCTCACCCGCTCGCGGATCTCCTGGGGTACGGGGCGTTTGGGGTGCTTGGCGAGGATGTGGATGCCGGGGCCGATGGCCACCACCACGATGCGGATGTTGTCGCCGTATTTGCGTACCATGGCGCCGACGGAGAACAACACCGCCTTTTGATAGGCGGGGTCGGCCTTGTTGAATTGATAGACCACCTTGTTGGCCGGCTCGTCGCCGGGGAAGATCAGATCGTCCACCGTGGTGGCGTCTTCTTGGGCCAGGGCCCAGGGGGCCGTCAGCCACAATAGGATCAGCCCGCCGAGTCTGTTCATCGTCATGGTCTTCCTCCTCGCCCCCATGGCCCTCGGGCCTTAGAATTTCATGTCCTCGAAGAAGGCCTTGACTTTGTCCAGCCAGCCCTTGGCCTGGGGGTTGTGTCGGTCGTTGTTGCCCAGGGTTTTCTCGAATTCGCGCAGCAGTTCCTTTTGCCGTGTGGTGAGATTCACCGGAGTCTCCACCACCACTCGTACCAGTTGATCCCCGGGGGCGCCGCCCCGTACCGGTTTCACCCCCTTGCCGCGCAGGCGGAACACCCGTCCGGTCTGGGTCTCGGGGGGGATCTGCAGCTTCACCCGGCCGTCGAGGGTGGGTACCTCCAGCTCGCCACCCAGGGCGGCGGTGGTGAAGCTCACCGGCACCTCGCAGTAGAGGTCGTCGCCCTCGCGGGTGAAGATGGGGTGGGGACGGACGTGGATCTGGACGTAGAGATCCCCCGGTGGGGCACCGTGTTCCCCGGCCTCCCCCTCGCCGGCGAGGCGGATGCGGTCTCCGGTGTCCACCCCGGGGGGGATCTTGGCGGAGAGGACCTTTTCCTTGCGTACCCGGCCTTCGCCGTGGCAGTCCGGGCAGGGATCGGAGATCACCTCGCCACGGCCACCGCAGCGGGGACAGGTCTGTTGGATGGTGAAGAAGCCCTGCTGCATGCGCACCTGCCCGGCACCACGGCAGGTGGGACAGACGGTGGGGCCGCTGCCCGGACGCGCGCCGCTGCCGTCACAGGTTTCGCAGGTGACGTAGGTGGGAACACGGATCTTCACCGTGGTGCCGAACACCGCTTCTTCCAGCGAGAGTTCGACGTTGTAGCGCAGGTCGGCGCCGCGGCGGGGTCTGGCACCACTCCGGCCCCCGGCGGCACCGAAGATGTCACCGAAGATGTCACCGAAGATGTCGGAGAAACTGGGGCCGCCGGGGCCGAAACCACCGGCACCGGCCGCCGCTCCAGGATCTACTCCGGCATGGCCGAACTGGTCGTAGGCGGCCCGTTTTTGGGGATCGGAGAGAATGTCGTAGGCCTCTTTGGCCTCCTTGAATTTCTCCTCGGCCCGGGGGTCGTCGGGGTTACGGTCGGGGTGATATTTCATCGCCACTTTGCGAAAGGCCCGTTTGATTTCGGCCTCGGTGGCGGTACGGGAGACCCCTAGAATCTCGTAGTAGTCACGTTTTGCCATCGTCTCTCGCGCAATCGCGGCGTTCGCGCGCCTCGTTCATGGGTTCCGGAAACGACGAAAGGACACGCGGGTGCCCGCGTGTCCCTCCGTCCATGCCAATGTCTCGGGATTATTTCTGATCGTCCTTGACCTCCTCGAACTCGGCATCCACCACGTCGTCTCCGGCGGCCTTCTTGGCCTGCGCCTGGTCGCCGCCGGCGGTGCCTTGCTCGGCCGTCCCCTGACCTTGCTGATAGACCCGCTCGGCCAACTTGGCGGAGAGCTCGGCCAGGCGCTGGGTCTTGGCCTCGATCTCGCCCTTGTCGTCGCCCTCCATGGCCTTCTTGAGCTCGGCGATGGCCTCGTCGATGGCCTTGCGCTCGTCTTCGGCCACCTTGTCACCCAACTCCTTGAGGGACTTCTCCACGCCGTGGATGAGGTTGTCCGCCTGGTTGCGGGCGGTGACCAGTTCGTGGAACTTGCGGTCTTCCTCGGCATGGGCCTCGGCATCGCGGATCATGCGCTCGATCTCCTCCTCGGAGAGCCCCGAGCTGGCCTTGATCTCGATGCGCTGCTCCTTGCCGGTGGCCTTGTCCTTGGCCGAGACGTGCAGGATGCCGTTGGCATCGATGTCGAAGGTCACCTCGATCTGGGGCACGCCCCGCGGCGCCGGGGGGATGTCGGTGAGGTCGAACCGCCCCAGCGACTTGTTGGCCGAGGCCATCTCGCGCTCGCCCTGGAGCACGTGGATGGTCACCGCGGTCTGGTTGTCCTCGGCGGTGGAGAAGATCTGGGTGGCCTTGGTGGGGATGGTGGTGTTCTTCTCGATGAGCTTGGTCATCACCCCGCCCATGGTCTCGATACCCAGGGACAGCGGGGTGACGTCGAGCAGCAACACGTCCTTTACCTCGCCACCCAGCACACCGGCCTGGATGGCGGCACCGATGGCCACCGCCTCGTCGGGGTTGACGTCCTTGCGCGGCTCGCGGCCGAAGAATTCCTTGACTTTCTCCTGCACCTTGGGCATGCGGGTCTGGCCACCCACCAGGATCACGTCGTCGATGTCGGAGGCGGACAAGCCGGCGTCCTTGAGGGCGGTCTTGCACGGCTCGATGGTGCGCTCGATGAGGTCCTCCACCAAGGACTCCAGCTTGGCCCGGGTCACCTTCAGGTTGAGGTGCTTGGGTCCGCTGGCGTCGGCGGTGATGTAGGGGAGGTTGATCTCCGTCTGGGTGGTGGAGGAGAGTTCGATCTTGGCCTTCTCGGCGGCCTCTTTCAGACGCTGCAGCGCCAGGGGATCGTTGGAGAGGTCGATCCCAGTGTCTTTCTTGAATTCCTCGACGATGTAGTCGATCAGGCGCTTGTCGAAGTCCTCGCCACCGAGGAAGGTGTCACCGTTGGTGGCCAGCACCTCGAACTGGCGCTCGCCGTCCACCTCGGCCATCTCGATGATGGAGATGTCGAAGGTGCCGCCACCCAGATCGTAAACGGCGATTTTGGCATCGCCCTTTTTCTTGTCCATGCCGTAGGCCAGGGCTGCGGCGGTGGGCTCGTTGATGATGCGCTTCACCTCCAGCCCGGCGATACGGCCGGCATCCTTGGTGGCTTGGCGCTGGGAGTCGTTGAAGTAGGCGGGCACGGTGATCACCGCCTCCTTGATCTCCTCGCCCAGATAGGCCTCGGCGTCTTTCTTGAGCTTCATGAGTACGCGGGCGGAGATCTCCGGCGGCGCCATCTTTTTGCCGCGGGCCTCCACCCAGGCGTCGCCGTTGTCGGCGCGCACGATCTTGTAGGGGACCAGCTTCATCTCCCGCTGGACCACGTCTTCGTCG
>JALSHN010000051.1 GCA_026982215.1 Gammaproteobacteria bacterium | reverse complement strand
GGTCAGTCCCAGGAGGCGGGCGGCACGACTGCGGTTGCCACCGCTCTTGTTCAAGGCTTGGCGGATGAGGTCGGCCTCCAAGTGGTCCAGTACCACGCCCTCGTCGGGGAGGGTATACCCGTTGTGGCGGCGCACAGGGGCCGTTTCCAGAGGCAGATTGTCGGCCCCCAGTTCGTGGCCGGGAAGCAGAATCACCAATCGTTCGCAGAAGTTGCGCAGTTCGCGCACGTTCCCCGGCCAGGCGTAGTCGCGCAGTCGCCGTCGGGCACCGTGCTTCAGAGTGGGGGCGGGGAGGCAGTGGTGGCGGGCGAACCAAGCCAGGTAGTACTCCATCAAGGGCAGGATATCCTCCCGCCGTTCCCGTAACGGCGGCAGCTCGAGGGGGACCACCGAGAGACGGTAGAGTAGGTCCTCACGGAAGCGGCCCTCGGCCACCTGGGCATGAAGGTCACGGTTGGTGGCGGCGAGGATACGTACGTCCACCCTGCGGGAGCGGGTGTCGCCGAGGGGTTGGAACTCACCGTCTTCCAGGAAACGCAACAACTTGGCCTGGACCCCGAGGGGGAGTTCGCCGACTTCGTCGAGAAACAAGGTCCCGCCTTCGGCTGCGCAGATCCGTCCCGGCTGGTCGGTGTGGGCACCGGTGAAGGCCCCTTTGCGGTGGCCGAAGAGCTCGGATTCGGCGAGGTTTTCCGGTAAGGCGGCACAATTGATGGAGATCAAGGGACGGTCGCGGCGTGGACTGTGTTGGTGCAGATAACGGGCGAGCAGTTCTTTGCCCGTGCCGCTCTCTCCGAGGATCAACACCGACACGTCGGTGGCCGCCACCAGTCGCGCGGCCCGCAGCAGGGCTTGCAGCGCCGGGGCCTCTCCGATCAGGCTGGGGGTGTGATCGTGCTCCATGGGCCGCAGATCCTCTCAAGACAGAAGCTCGACGATATAGTCTAATGGCCAAGGCATTTCCTTGACCAGGGTGGGGTAGAGCAGGGTGGTCAGGGCCAGGGCGATGAACGCCAGTCCCACGCCTTGGCGCAGGGTGGGGTTGCGTGAAAGTCTCACCAGGGCGTTGCTCACCAGACCGGCGGAGAGGGTGGCGGGTAGGGTGCCCAGACCGAAGAAGAACATGAAAACAGCCCCTTGCCAGGCCTGGGTACTGGTGGTGGCGTAGATCACTGCGGTATAGACCATCCCACAGGGGAGCCAGCCCCAGACGAGTCCGAAGCCGAAGGCCTTGGCGGGGCGGTCCACCGGCAGGAGACGCCGGCCCAGCGGCTCCAGTCGTCGCCACAGGGGGGACCCGAGGCGTTCCAACCGGCCCGGGTGGGGAAACCAGCCGGCGATGGTGAGTCCGGCGATGAGCAGGACTCCGGCGGCCAGACCTTGTAACAGGGTGTGTCCCAATTGGGGGGCGATCCAGGCCAGGGTTCCGCCACCGAGTTGAGCCGTCACCGCCCCGGCGAGGGTGTAACTGAAGATGCGCGCCAAGTTGTAGAGCAGCAGGAACGAGCGACGGCGGGCCGGGGTGTCACGGATTTCCCGAGGCAGACCGAGGGTGAGCATGCCGACGATCCCGCTGCACATCCCCAGGCAGTGTGTGGCACTGAACAGGCCCAGGAGCAGCGGCACGAATATCAGTTCGATCAAGCGATTACCTGCCTCGTTTTCGTTGAATTCTAGCATTTCCCCAGGGAAGACCGATCATGACGCAACCTTTGCTGCCGTGGGCACGACCGTGTTGGGACGGTGGTCTGCCTCGCGATCCCGAAAGCGGAGACGTCTATTTCTCCCATCGCGATCCCCTGGGTGAGCGGGAGGCGGTATTTCTACGCCAAGGGCGGTTGCGTGAGCTGGTGAGGGGCCGACGACGGCCGGTGGTGGCCGAGTTGGGGTTGGGCGGTGCCTTGACCGCCTTGCTCAGCCTGAGGCTGTTTCTCGATGAGGCCGGCACGGGGAGTCATCTGCTCTATCTGGCCTTGGAGCGCCGTCCTTGGCCGTTGGCCGAATTACGCCGCCTGTGGGCGCAGTGGCCTTCTTTGGCGCGCTTGGGAGAGGCGTTGGCCGCGGTCTATCCTCCACCGCTGCCGGGGATCCACCGGCGACGCCTGTTCGGCGGCCGGGTGACCTTTTTGTTCGCTTGGGGGGAGGCGCAGGCCCTGTTGGGGGACTGGGATGCCGGCCTCGGTGTGGATCTTTGGTATCTCGACGGTTTTGCCCCGGCGCGTGATGATCAGGCCTGGACCCCCGAACTGTTCCGCCTCATTGCTCGCCACAGTGCGCCGGGGAGTCGTTTCACCACCTATACCGCCGCCGGCTGCGTGCGCCGCGGCTTGGAGCGCGTGGGTTTTGCCGTGGAGAAACGGCCGGGATTCGCGGGCAAACGAAATTCCTTGTGTGGGGTGTTGTCGCGTTGCGAAAAACGGTCTGTGGAGATGCCGTGGTTCGCTCGTCCTCCTTCCGAGCCCCACCGGGAAGCGGTGGTGGTGGGGGCGGGGATCGCCGGCTGCTGTGTGGCCGAGGAACTGGCCTTTCGAGGGTGGCAGGTGACGTTGTTGGATGCCGCCTCGGCACCGGCGGGCGGGGCCTCCGGCAATCCCGTGGGCTTGCTGCAGCCCCGCCCCGGGGTGGTGGGACAGGCCTTACAGTTGCCGCAAAGGATTCATGTGGAGGCCTTTCTGTGGGCGGTATCACGTTATCGCGACTACGGCTGGCGGCCGGGAGGGATGCTGCAGTTAGAGGGGCAAGGGGAACTGGAGCGGCTCCATCCGCTGACCTTGGGGGAACGGCTGTCCCGCGATGAGGCCTCGTCGGTCGCCGGAGTTGCCTTGGCCGAGGGGGCCTTGTGGTGGCCGCAAGGGGGGGCGGTGGACCCGCGGCACTTGTGTCGCGCGTTGTCCTCGCATCCTGGCATCGATTTTCGCTCCCATACCCCGGTGATGCGGATGTTCCATCGAGACGGCTCATGGCATCTGCTGGGTCGCGATGGAAACCCGTGTGCCCGAGCGCCGGTGGTGGTGTTGGCCAATGCGGTGGCGGCACGTCGCTTGCGGGCGGAGTTGCCGTTGTCGTCCGTCAGGGGACAGCTCGCCTTGTTGGCCGCCGAGGGCCGCACCGGGGCATTGCGACGGCCGTTGTGTGCCAGAGGAGGCTATCTCACCCCGGCCCGCGAGGGATGGCAGGTGCTGGGGGCCAGTTTCGAGCCGGGGCGAACCGAGCCGCGCCTGGATGCCTCGGTACAGCATGCTCTGACCGAGGTGCTCGAGGCGCTGATTCCCGGAGCGTCCCGCTCCGGAGCCCCGTTGCGCGGACGGGTGAGCTGGCGGGCCATTACCCCGGATCGACGCCCGCTGATCGGGCCGTTGGTGGAGCCGGCGCTCTTCGACACCGTCTATCACGATCTGCGCCATGGCCGCCCCCCTTCCCGTTACCCTGGGGCACCGTATGTCCCCGGTCTCTATGCCCTCTCGGGGCTGGGGTCACACGGGCTGATCTTCGCCCCCTGGGGAGCGGCGTTGTTGGCGGATTTGCTGGAAGGGGCACCGTTGGGCACGAGCCGCTCCCTGATGGAGGCGGTTCATCCCGCCCGTTTCCGCGTGCGTGCCTTGCGCCGGGGCCAAACGCTTGGGTTGTAAATCTCCCTGGCCATCCCCATTGCAACGATGAGGGTCGAATGCACCCTGCCGGTTGCTGGACTAGCCTAAGAAAACACCAGCCACGAGAGGAGGAGGTGGGCATGCAATTGCCGTTGCAGATCACGTTTCGCAACATGGAAGCTTCCCCGGCCATGGAGGCGCTCATCCGCGAGAAAGCGGAAAAACTGGATCGCTATCACGACCACATCATGAGCTGCCGGGTGATGGTTGAGGCGCGCCATCGCCGCCATCACAAGGGCGTGATCTACCACGTGCGCTTGGACATCACCGTGCCCGGCAAAGAGATCGTCATCAGCCGGGAACCGGAGAAAAACCATGCCCACGAAGATGTTTACGTGGCCATTCGCGATGCCTTCGATGCAGCCCGCCGCCGTTTGGAGGATGCCGTACGCAGGGAACGCGCCGAGGTGAAACATCACCAGGCTCCCCCTCATGGACGGGTGGAGTCCGTGGATCCGCAACGGGGTATCGGCCACATCCTCACCCCGGAGGGCCGTGAGGTGATGTTCCACCGCAATGCGGTATTGAACGGTGATTTCAATCATCTGGAGGTGGGAAAGGAGGTTCGCTTCCATCTCGAGGAGACCCCGGAGGGGCCGCGGGCCACCAGCGTCCACTTGGTGGGCAAGCACCATCCCGTGGGGTGAAATGGTGCAGGCACTGCCGGACAACGTCCATCTATCCCCCGAGGACAGTGGCCGTACCGGGGTGTTCGCCGATCGCCGCGAGGCCGGGGAACGCTTGGCGGAGATGCTGTCCCCGCTGGCGGAACGACGGCCGCTGGTGTTGGCGATTCCGGCAGGCGGAGTGCCGGTGGCGGAGGTGATCGCCCGCAGGCTGGGGGCACCGCTGGCGGTGCTGGTGGTGAGCAAGGCGACGCCATCATGGAACAGCGAGGTGGGATTTGCCGCGGTGGCCGCCGACGGCAGTGAAGTGGTGGATCGCGAGGCCGCGCGCCGCTTGGGTTTGAGCGATGAAGAAATGGCGGCGGCATTGCAGCGGGCGAGGGAACGGGTGGCGCGGCGCCAGCGCCGCTTCCTCCCCGGGAAGACAGTACCCGCGCTGAAGGGACGAACCGTGATTCTGGTGGATGACGGGCTGGCCACCGGTAAGACCATGGAGACTGCCATTCAGGCCGTTCGCCGGGGTGGTGCCGACCGGGTGGTGGTGGCCGTCCCCACGGCCCACGAGGAGGCATTGCGAGCCGTCGCCTCCCGCGTGGACGCGGTGTATTGCCCCAATCTGCGCAGCGGTTTCCTCTATGCGGTGGCCGACGCCTACCGTCATTGGCACGATGTGAGTGAGGCGGAGGTGGAGCAGATTCTGAAACGGGCGGCCCGGGCCGAGCCTCAGCCGCAAGATCATTGAACGAACGTCCTTCAAGGAGAACGAGTATGACGGCACACAAAAAACCACAGGATCATCTGCGACAGGGACGCCATGACCGTTTGATCGAAGAGCGTGTCCATGATCCCTACAAACCGCGCAAAAAGCTCCCCGAACCCAGTGTATGCACCGCCTGCGGTGTGGTGTGGCAGGACGGTCGCTGGACCTGGGGACAGGCCCCGCAGGGGGCACATGAGACCCTCTGTCCCGCCTGTCAACGGATCCGTGATCGGGTGCCGGCCGCCTTCGTGGCATTGCAAGGGGCCTTTCTGGACAAACACAAAGACGAGATTCTTCATCTGATTCGCAACGCTGAAGAGGCCGAGAAGGCCGAGCACCCAATGAATCGGATCATGGGCTTGGAGACGCATGAGGACGGCCGGATCGAAATCACCACCACCGACTCCCATCTGGCCCGGGTGTTGGGAGAAAAACTGCATGCGGCCTACAAAGGGGAAGTGGACTTCGAGTACACCAAGGGTGAAGACATGTTGCGGGTTTACTGGCGGCGCGAGTCGTAGATCTCGCGGAAGGGTCCCGTGCCAATCCCCGCGAAATGCGGGGATTTTTGTCTCGAATC
>JALSHN010000050.1 GCA_026982215.1 Gammaproteobacteria bacterium | reverse complement strand
TGCTTTGTCTTCGACCCGCACCCGGTCCACCCGCACCGCCCTTTGGTTGATCATGCGCAGACCTTCTGAACTGCTGGAGACCAAACCCGCCGCTTTGAGCAGGCTGGCGATGGGCAACCCTTCGGCAGGTACTTCAAGGGTGATCTCGGGGATGTCCTCGGGCAACAGCCCCTTGGTGAAGCGGGCAACGAAGTCCTCGTGCGCCCGCCGGGCGGCCTGTTCCCCATGGAAACGCGCCACCAATTCCTTGGCGAGCTCGACCTTGATGTCACGGGGATTGACCTCTCCTTTCTCGGCGGCTTCGCGCCAGGCTTGAATTTCTCCCCAAGGCCGGAAGCTCAGTAGTTGATAGTACCGCCACATCAGCTCGTCGGATATGGACATGATCTTGCCGAACATGTCCTCGGGGGACTCGTCGATGGCGATGTAGTTGCCAAGGGATTTGGACATCTTCTGGACACCGTCGAGTCCTTCGAGGATGGGCAGAGTCATCACCACCTGGGGGCGCTGACCGTAGTGTTTTTGCAGTTCACGCCCCACCAAGAGATTGAATTTCTGGTCGGTTCCACCCAGTTCGACGTCAGCCTTGAGGGCCACCGAGTCGTATCCTTGCACCAGGGGATAGAGGAATTCGTGGATGGCGATGGATTGGCCGTTGCGGTAACGCCGCTGGAAATCGTCCCGTTCGAGCATGCGCGCCACGGTGTATTTCCCGGCAAGTTGGATGAGGTCGGCGGCGCTCATTTCTCCCATCCAGCTGGAATTGAAGACCACCAGGGTACGCTCGGGATCGAGGATCTTGAAGATCTGTTGTTCGTAGGTGCGGGCGTTCTCCAATACCTCGTCACGCGTCAGCGGTGGGCGGGTGACGCTCTTGCCGGTGGGATCACCGATCATGCCGGTGAAGTCACCAATGAGGAACAGCACTTCGTGGCCCAGGTCCTGAAATTGCTTGAGTTTGTTGAGCAACACGGTGTGGCCAAGATGGAGATCGGGGGCGGTGGGATCGAAGCCGGCCTTGACCCGCAACGGCCGCCCTTCTTTCAGACGTTCCTCGAGCTCATCCAGCAGCAGGACCTCTTCGGTACCCCGTAGCAGTTCTTCTAACGCATGTTCCACGTCCACAGCTCACTCCACTGAATCTTGAAGGGGGCAATGATAACCGATGGCGGAAGGCGTTCGGATGATTAAAGACCGCGGCAGGGGCTGACGACATGGGGGACAAGTGGGTGCCGTAGCACCGGTCTTTTCAGGCTCAGGAGGTTTTTGATGGCGACGAAGGTGCTCGTCGTGGACGATTCAGCCATATCCCGCAAGATGATGATTCGCGCCTTACCCAAGGAATGGGAGGTGGAAATCTCCCAGGCGGCCAATGGCCAGGAGGCGCTGGAGGCCTATCGCCAGGGTAAGGCGGAGGTGATGTTCCTGGACCTGACCATGCCGGTGATGGATGGTTATCAGACACTGGAGGTGTTGCAGAAGGAGGGACTGGATTGTTTCGTGATCGTGGTCTCGGCGGATGTGCAGCCCCAGGCCGAGGAGCGGGTGAAGAAGCTGGGTGCGATGGCCTTCATCAAGAAGCCGGTGAACACTCAGAAGGTGGTCGAAATTCTCAAGGAATACGGCATCCTATGAGCATTTCCTTTCGCACCGTCAGCCAACTCAGTGAAGATCAGCGGGACGCGCTGGCGGAAATCGTCAACATTGGTATGGGGCGGGCCGGGGCCTCCCTGGCGGAGATCCTCGACGAGTTCGTGATCCTCTCCGTCCCTCAGATCCGACTGGTGAGTTCCCAGGACATCGGCGAGGCGTTGGAGGAGCTCATCGGCGCCGAATCGCTGGTCTCGGCGATCCGCCAGCCTTTCTACAACCACCTCCATGGCGAGGCGTTGGTGGTCTATGACGAACACGGCTGTCGCGATCTGGCGGACATCATGGGACACGAGGGCACCCTGGACGAGAAGGTGGAGGAGGAGCTGCTGCTGGATATCGGCAATATCCTCGCCGGCGCCAGCCTCCAAGGGGTGGCGGAGCAGCTGCAGGCAGAGATCACTTTCTCACCGCCGTCCATCCTGGCCAATCACGTGCCGGTCTCGGAGCTGTTGGATCCCGATGAGCTGGAGTGGAGCTATTCCTTACTCATCGAGGTGAACTTCACTTTGGAACAACGGCAATTCAAGAGTCATCTCCTGATCATGCTCTCCGAGGATTCCATCGACACTCTCATTCAGGACATCGAAGCGTTCATGGAATCACTGTAAATGGACGAGCCGGTCTCCCCTGCCATTCTCGAGTTCATCGTCGACCGCATCAATGTGGGGATACTGGCCATCGACCGTGATTACCGGGTGGTGCTGTGGAACGACTTCATGGCCAGCTACAGCGAGCGCCCGGCGGAGGAGGTGATCGGCCGCAATCTGTTCGAGCTGTTCCCCGAACTGCCGCGCAAGTGGATGGAGCGCAAGATCACCGGGGCGATGGTGTTGCGCAATTTTTCCTTTGCTTCCTGGGAACAGCGGCCGTTCTTGTTTCGTTTTTCGCACAACCGCCCCATCACTGGCGGCATCGACCACATGCGCCAGGACATCTCGTTCATGCCAGTGGTGGGGGAAGACGGCGAGGTGAGGCTGGTCTGCATCTACGTCTATGACGTCACCGACACCGCGCTCTATCAAACCATGCTCAAGGAGGCCCTGCGCAAGCTGGCCGAGACCAGCAGCCGCGACGGACTCACCGGGGTATTCAATCGCCGCTATCTCGAAGAGGCGCTGGAACGTGAGTTCAACCGTGCCCGTCGCTATGACAGCCCGCTCTCTGTGCTGCTGATGGATCTGGACCATTTCAAGGCCATCAACGATACCCATGGTCACCTGGGGGGGGATGAGGTGCTGCGCCAGACTGCCGCTCGTATCCAGGCGTCGGTACGGAATGTGGATGTCGTCGGTCGATACGGCGGTGAGGAATTCGCCGTGGTGTTGCCGGAGACGGACATCAAAGGGGCACAGGTGGTGGCCGAACGCATCCGCACCGCCGTGGCCGCGACTCCGGTGGTGCACGGCGATTTGAGTATCGACGTCAGCACCAGCATCGGTGCCGCCCAGTTGGGCCCTGACGACGCGGATCACCGCGCCTTGCTGGCTCGCGCCGACAGTGCCCTCTATCAGGCCAAGCAAACAGGGCGCAATCGGGTCGCCTTGGCGGGGGATGCGGCGTGAGACGACGGGCTGCGATGAGGCCATCCGGGGTGTATGCTTGGCAATCGAGCAGCGGCACAGGGAGACCGGCGCCGGGAACGTGACCGGGCTCACACGGAAACGCGTCGGCACGACCGATAAGAAAGACAGGGATGAATCGAGGCTTGCGGATGATCATGGAACGCCCACCGATGAGATACCTTTTCACCTTTCCCTCCTGGGCCGGAGCTGTAACGCTCACCGTGCTCGGGCTGTGTGCGGTGTTGATCGCCGCCCCGCTGGCGGCCCAGGGGCGAGGCGGTGCCATGGAGGAGGTCGTGCTCGCGCTGGCCATCCCCCCTGCGTCGCAACAGGCAACCCCGGTCCCCGAGGAGGAACGCGACCACTGGCGCCGGGTGACCATCCGTCCCGGCGACACCCTCTATGATCTGTTCCAACGGCTGGATCTGGGGCCGGTTCAGGTACAACAAGTGCTCTCGGCCGGCCGCTCGGCGCGGCGTCTGGCCCGGCTGACCCCCGGTGAGGAGCTGGAGCTGCGTATCGACGACTCGGGCCGTCTCATGGAGCTGATCTACTATCCCGACGCCCGCCGGGTATTGCGCTTGGTGCGCGAGGGCCGGCGCTTCCGCGCCGAGAGCGGGGAACGCCCCATGGACGTCTGGCTGGGCCAGGCCAGCGCTGTGATCGAAAACTCCCTGTTCGAGGCGGCGCGTCAGGCCGGCCTTTCCGACCGCCTCACCATGGAGCTGGCGGAAATCTTCGGCTGGGACATCGATTTCGCCCTGGACATCCGCAAGGGGGATCGTTTCAGCGTTCTCTACGAGGAGTTCTACCGCGACGGCGAGCGCATCGGCGAGGGGCACATCGTCGCCGCCGAGTTCGTCAACCAGGGCAAGACCTTCCGCGCGGTGCGCTACACCACACCCGACGGTCGCACCGATTACTACACCCCCGAGGGACGCAGCGTCCGCCGGGCCTTTCTGCGCACACCCGTACAGTTCACCCGCATCAGCTCACGCTTCGGTCGCCGTTTCCATCCGCTGCTGAACCGGATGCGGGTCCACAAAGGGGTGGATTACGCCGCCCCCCGTGGCACGCCGGTGCGGGCCGCCGGTGACGGCAAAGTGATCTTTCGCGGCCGCAAAGGGGGATACGGCAAGGTGGTCATCATCCAACACGGCCAGCGCTACAGCACCCTCTACGCCCACCTGAACGGCTTCGCCCGTGGCATCCGCACTGGCAAGCGTGTCCGCCAGGGGCAGACCATCGGCTATGTCGGCAGCACCGGCCTGGCCACCGGACCCCACCTGCATTATGAATTCCGCGTCAACGGGGTTCACCGTAATCCGCTGACGGTACGCCTGCCCCAGGCGGCACCGTTGAAAAAGGCCTACCGCGACGATTTCCAGCGCAGCGCCCGCGGCCTGTTGGCGCAATTGGAGCTCCTCACCCGCCCCACCGTGGCCGCCAATCGATTCTGACGTGAGAGGGCGCTATTTCATCGGTCTGATGTCGGGTACCAGCCTCGACGGGGTGGACGCGGTCCTCGCCCGTGAGGGCGAGGACGGCTGGCGGACCGAGGCAGGGCTCACCCGCCCCTTCCCTGCCGATCTGCAGCGGCGGTTGCGGCTGTTGTGTGAGGAAGAGCGGGTTCCGCTCGACGAGGTGTTGCGACTCGATGGTGAATTGGCGGAGGAATATGCCGCCGCTGTGGCGGCACTCCGTCGCCATCACCCCCTCCCCCCGGGTGCAATCGCCGCCATCGGCAGTCATGGCCAAACCATCCGCCACCGCCCCGAATTGGGGAATTCCTGGCAGATCGGCCATCCCGCCCTGCTGGCGGAGCGCAGCGGTCTGCCGGTGGTGGCGGACTTCCGCCGCGCCGATCTGGCCGCCGGCGGCCAAGGGGCGCCCCTGGCTCCGCTGTTTCATCGAGCCCTGCTGTGGCGCGGCGAGGCACAATTGATGGTGATCAACATCGGTGGCATGGCCAACGTGAGCCTCATCGACAGCCAGGGGAGCCGCGGCTTCGACAGTGGCCCCGGCAACGCCTTGATGGATGCTTGGACCCAGGCTCATTGGCACAAGCCATGGGACGACGGTGGACACATCGCCGCCTCGGGCCGGGTCCATCCCGGCCTGTTACAGGACCTGCTGCAACACCCCTTTTTCTCCCGTCCGCCCCCCAAGAGCACCGGCCGGGAAGAATTCCATCTGGAATGGTTGCGCCAACGGCTCACCCACCATCCCAC
Organism: Gammaproteobacteria bacterium; assembly: GCA_026982215.1. GTDB lineage: Bacteria > Pseudomonadota > Gammaproteobacteria > S012-40 > S012-40 > S140-43. Next base: position 172 of record JALSHN010000050.1, on the reverse strand, counting down.
CATCGACCCGGCGGACGTTCAAGCGACGTTGTGCGAACTCACCGCCCAGAGTATCGCTACCGCCGTGAAGGTATGGAGCAAGGAAGGAGCCCCCGTCCTGGTGTGCGGTGGCGGGGTCCACAATGCCACCCTGATGAATCGGCTGACCCAGCTGCTGGCCCCCAGACCGGTT
>JALSHN010000049.1 GCA_026982215.1 Gammaproteobacteria bacterium | reverse complement strand
CAGGCCGTCATCCGCGTGATGGAGATGCTGGGGGTTCCCGAGTCGCTGTGGCTGGACTATCTGCGCCGGGAGATCGCCCGTCTCCATGGGTGGGCCGGCTTCATTCGTTGGCGTTCCGCCGCTGAACATTACCACTGGACGGAAAAATATCCGGCCGACTTGGTGGAGTATGTGGCGGTGCGCCTGTCGTTTTCCGCCGCCCTGCTGCACGAGGTGGGGCGGCGCGGCCTGCCGGCGACGTATCCGGAACTGGAGCGCTGGGTCGAGGCTTCCCCCGAGGCGGCCTATCTGCGCGCGGAATGGTATGGCAGGACGGTGGTGCCGGACCAGGCACAACGCCTCGAAGAGGTGTTGGAACTGGGGCGTCCGGCGGCGGTGACGGATTTCTTCGCCGATTATGTGCAGAGAAAGCAGGAAGTGGAGGCCCAGGCGGTGGCCCAGGGGGTGAGGTCGCTGGCACAGGCCGTGGGTGTGGCCGACCGCTTGGGCGAGCTGGGTGGCGAGGCATTGTCTCGCCTGCTGCAGGCGCTTGAGCGGATCGAGGAAGAAGAAGGCCTGTGCTGGCTGCGTGCCATGGAGAGTCGGGCGGCCGGACGCCTGTTACAGGGGGTGCAGCCGGGGCGTGAAGAACAGTGGAAAAAACGGCCTTTTGCACAGGCGCTGTTTTGTATCGACACCCGTTCCGAGCGAATCCGTCGCCAGCTGGAAGGGGCCGGGGACTATCAGACCTTCGGGATCGCCGGTTTCTTCGGGGTGCCGCTGAGCTTCATCGCCATGGACAAGGGGAACGAGATCCATTTGTGCCCCGTGTTGTTGACACCGCGCAACGTGGTGTTGGAGGTCCCGGTGTTGGAATATCGCGACCCCGAGGCGCTGACCGTGCTCGGCAAGGTGTTGCACGAACTGAAGGAGTCCATCCTGACGCCGTTCGTGACCGTCGAGGCCATCGGTCTGCTGTTTGGTTTCGACATGTTCGGCAAGACCTTCTTCCCCGAGACCTACGGTCATTGGCGCAAGCATCTGGAGCCACAGCGGGGACTGGCCCGGCTGTTGGTGGACAAGCTCTCGCGGGAACGGGCGGATTCGGTGGTGCGCGCGGTGCATCGGGCCATCATCGAGAAGGCCTTGGAGCACGAGCTCGGGGTCGCGCCGGAACTGATTCACGACGACCTGGTGAAGGCCCTGCGCGAGGCGGCGATGGCCGACGACATGCCGCCGGCCGCCCTCTATGCCGGCCTGTCCCTGGACGAGGCGACGATGAGGTCGTTCGTCCGTCGCTTGCGCGAGGCCTATCACATCCGGCCCGATGCCGTGCGCTTGCAGATGGAACGCCTCGGGCGCATCGGTTTCAGCCTGGAGGAGCAGGTGGGCTATGTGGCACAAGCGTTGCGCTCCATCGGTTTGACCGAAGGCTTTTCCCGCTTCGTGCTATTGATCGGGCACGGCAGTTCGTCGGAGAACAACCCTTATGAGTCGGCGCTGGATTGTGGTGCCTGCGGGGGTAATCATGGCCTGATCAACGCCCGTGTCTTCGCCCAGATGGCCAATCGACCGGAAGTGCGCCGCCGTTTGCGTGACCATGGGATCCAGATCCCCGATGACACTTGGTTCATCCCGGCGCTGCACGACACCACCACCGACGAGATTCGGATCGCCGACGTGGAGCTGGTCCCGGCCAGTCATCTGATCTACATCGATCGCCTGCGCAACGGGCTCGCCACTGCCGCGCGCCTGTGTGCCGCGGAACGCATGCCCACGTTGACGGACGAGAAAGGGGCCGATCGGCCCGAACGCGCCGTCCGACTGGCGCGGCGCAACTCCCTGGACTGGTCCCAGGTGCGCCCGGAGTGGGGCTTGTCGGGCAACGCCTATTTCATCATCGGCCGGCGGGCGTTGACCCGCGAGCTCAAGCTGGAAGGGCGGGCCTTTCTGCACTCATATGATTACCGTCTCGACGAGAATCGACGTTTGCTGGAGAACATCTTCACCGGGCCGTTGGTGGTGGGGCAGTGGATCAACATGGAACATTATTTCTCCACCGTCGATAATGAGCGTTTCGGGAGCGGCAGCAAGGTCTACCACAACGTGGCCGGTCGTTTCGGGGTGATGACCGGCAACCTCAGCGATCTGCGTACTGGCCTGCCGTCCCAGACCGTGCTGAAAGACGGGCGGCCTTACCATGAGCCTCTGCGGCTCATCACCTTGGTGGAGGCCCCATTGGAGCACGCGCGCGAGGCGCTCGCCGAGGTGGCGTCGGTCAGGCAGTTGGTCAGGAACGGTTGGATCCGTTTTTTGGTGCTGGACCCACAGACGCGGCGGGTGTGGGAGTGTGATCGCAGCGAGTGGCTGGAACACCCGGCACCGGAGAGTTGGCGCGCAGAGCAACGAACACAGGCGGAGGCATCATGAACGACCTGAACCTGACTTCCATCAAGAAACTGGAGATCATCCTCCAAGGGGAGCACCGCAAGTTCGCCACCGATCTCCTGGATCGAGCCGGGGTGAAAGGCTATACCATCGTCAATAACCTTTCGGGGAAGGGCAGCCACGGCTTCCATGCCGGCCATCTGATGTTCAATGAGGACGATGTGCTCATCATGATCATCGTCGCCGTCCCGGAAGAGCTGGTGCAGCCCATCCTCGAAGGCTTCACGCCGTTTTTCAACAATCATTCAGGGGTGATGTTCGTGTCCGATATCCAGGTCGCCCGCTTGGTGAAGTTTCGGGACTGAAGCCGAGGCAGGGTGTGATTTAATGATGGTTAAATGATTTAATTAAAATTATTAACTGTACTTTAATCTTTGGGCGGGGGAGAATTCATCCAAGCTCAAGCAGTTCGTGGTGCACCGTAAAGACCTTCCTTTTTGTGAGGAGTGTGCCCTCTTCGTTCAACCTTCACTGTCATATCGTTAGGAGAGCAAGCTGATGGCAAAAGAATATCAAGCGGGCGTTAAGGAATATCGTGAGTTGTACTGGGCGCCGGACTATGTCCCGCTCGACACCGACCTGCTGGCCTGCTTCAAGTGCACCGGTCAGCCGGGTGTGCCCCGCGAAGAGGTCGCTGCCGCCGTGGCCGCCGAGTCTTCCACCGGCACCTGGAGTACGGTGTGGTCCGAATTGCTCACTGACCTGGAATACTACAAGGGTCGCGCCTACCGCATCGAAGACGTGCCGGGTGACCCCGAGTCCTTCTATGCCTTCATCGCCTACCCCATCGATCTGTTCGAGGAAGGCTCCGTCGTCAACGTGTTGACCTCCTTGGTGGGCAACGTGTTCGGCTTCAAGGCGCTGCGCCACCTGCGTCTGGAAGACATCCGTTTTCCCCTGGCCTTCATCAAGACCTGCGGCGGCCCGCCGGCCGGTATTCAGGTCGAGCGCGACCGCCTGAACAAGTATGGCCGCCCCATGCTGGGCTGCACCATCAAGCCCAAGCTGGGTCTCTCGGCCAAGAACTACGGCCGGGCCGTCTATGAGTGCCTGCGTGGTGGTCTGGACCTCACCAAGGACGACGAGAACGTCAACTCTCAGCCGTTCATGCGTTGGCGCGATCGTTTCGAGTTCGTCGCCGAGGCGGTGCAGAAGGCCGAGGCCGAGACCGGCGAGCGCAAGGGTCACTACCTGAACGTCACCGCCGCCACCCCGGAGGAGATGTACAAGCGTGCCGAGTTCGCCAAGGAGCTGGGCATGCCCATCATCATGCACGACTTCCTCACCGGCGGCTTCACCGCCAACACCGGTCTGGCCAACTGGTGCCGTGACAACGGCATGCTGCTGCACATCCATCGCGCCATGCACGCCGTCATCGACCGCCATCCCAAGCACGGCATCCACTTCCGTGTGCTGGCCAAGTGTCTGCGCCTCTCCGGTGGTGACCACCTGCACACCGGTACCGTGGTGGGTAAGCTGGAAGGCGACCGTGCCTCCACGCTGGGTTTCGTGGACCAGCTGCGCGAGTCCTTCGTGCCGGAAGACCGCTCCCGCGGTGTGTTCTTCGATCAGGACTGGGGCTCCATGCCGGGCGTGTTCGCCGTGGCTTCCGGCGGTATCCATGTCTGGCACATGCCGGCGCTGGTCACCATCTTCGGCGACGATTCCGTGCTGCAGTTCGGTGGGGGTACGCAGGGGCACCCCTGGGGCAATGCCGCCGGCGCCGCCGCCAACCGTGTCGCGCTGGAGGCCTGTGTCAAGGCGCGCAACGAAGGTCGTGACCTGGAGCGCGAGGGTGGTGACATCCTGCGTGAGGCCGCCCAGCACAGCCCGGAGCTGGCGGTGGCCATGGAGACCTGGAAGGAAATCAAGTTCGAGTTCGAAACCGTGGACAAGCTGGACATCTGATCTGAGTCCGGCTTGCCGACAGTCCAGCGAACCGCAGCGCATTGAGAGGATAAGACCATGAATTCCATGCACGACATTCAAGACTACAAGACCAAGCCGACCCTGGAGACCTTCGGCTTCCTGCCCAAGCTCAGCCAGGAAGAGGTGTTCCGTCAGATCAGCTACATCCTGGCCCAGGGGTGGACGCCGGCTATCGAGCACGAACATCCCAGCAACGCGGCCGACCATTACTGGACCATGTGGAAGCTGCCCTTCTTCGGCGAGCAGGATCCCAATGCGGTGATGGCCGAGCTGGAGGCCTGTCATCGCGCCTATCCGGACCACCATGTGAAACTGCTGGGGTATGACAACTACACCCAGAGTCAGGGCCTGGCCTTCGTGGTCTACGAAGGGCGCATGTAACCAAGCGGACGGTGGCGCCGCCCGCGTCCGGCGGGCGGCGATGTTCCGCAGGCTCACCAAAACATTGAAGGGTTTGTGATGGCCACGACTGCAAACAATTCCGCGGGCAGCGCCCGGCAGGCTGCCCTGGCTCGCCGACGGGCCCTATCGTCGCACGGCAAGGCCGGCCTGCAGGCAGCGGCTGCTCAAGCAGCGCCCGCCCGCCCCACGGCGAGCGCGCGGCCGGTGGCACAGGCCACTCAGGCGCCCGCTGCGGCTCGCCCGGCTACTGTGAAGCCGCCCGTCGGTCGCGCTGCCTCGCTGGCCCGCCGCCGTGCCATGGCGGCCAAGGGCAAGGCCGGGATCACCATCGCCGACCGGGTGCGCAGTGAGGTGGTGCGCGAGGCGGCGAAGCGGAGTGCCCGTCCTGACAAGGGCGGCTGTGATTGTGGTTGTCGGAAGGAGGCCGATGTGGCCTCGGTGGCGGCCCCCGCCTCCGCGCCGTCGTCGCGTCCCGTCGTCACTCCGCCCAAGCCGGCTGTGCAGAAGGTCAACATGAGCCCTGCGCGGGCGGCGTCCTTGGCCCGGCGCCGTGCCATGTCCTCGCGGGGCAAGGCCGGCATCACCGGTCAGGGGGTGAGCGCGGCGCAGACGGCGCGTGCGGTCAATCCACAGCTGTCCGGGCGTGAGTTGGCCAAGGTGTTGCGCGCCCAGCGCAGTCAGCGGGGAGCGGCCGGTGAAAAGCGCTCCGCGCCGGTGGGGCGTCAGCGCCAGCGCAAGAAAGAGGACAAAGGCGACAAAGCCCCGGATGCCTACTGGAAGGTGGGGGTCAGCGAGACCCTGCGTGGCCAGGAGGTGACGGGTACCGTGGTCGGTCGTAGCGCCAAGACCACCGGTGACGATCACGGTGTTTGCCGGCCGGTGACCGGGACCGAATATCTCGGGGCCGACATCT
>JALSHN010000048.1 GCA_026982215.1 Gammaproteobacteria bacterium | reverse complement strand
GACCGCGGTGGCCACTCTGGACATCGAGCAGATGGTGCGTGACATGCAACGGGCGGTGGCTGACGAGGTGGAGACGGTGGACCGCTTTCATGCCCAGGTTCGCGAGGCCATGGCCGTGGTGGAACGGGTGATCCGTGCCCAGGCGCACATCATCGAACAGGTCCAGGCCCTGGCGCCGCGGTTCGAGAACGTTCATCAAGGCATGCAGTTCCAGGCTCAGGGGGCCAAACAGATCACCCAGGCCATGGTGCAGCTCAATGAGGCCGCCCAACAGACGGTGCAATCCCTCTCCATGCTCACCAGCGCCACCGAACGTCTGGACGAGGCGGCAGCCGGTCTGCATGCCGGTGTCTCCCGCTTCAAGGTATCCGGCGAAGACGGGGAGGGGTGAGTGGAACAGGCCCTGGTGGACCCCTGGCGGGCCCTGCTGGCGTTGGGGTTGGCGCCCTGGCTCGAACAACGCAGTGGTCTGTCGGCACAGCGTCTGGACGACGACGTGGCCCGAGCTGCGGTCCATGCCCGTTTACGCGCCACCGGCCTCTCCGTGGCGGCCTACTGGGCCCGGCTCCATCAGGACGAGATCGAGGCCCAGGCCCTGCTGGAGGGGTTGCTGGTCCGCGAGACCCGTTTCTATCGTGATCTGGCCCCGTTTCGTCAACTGAGCCGCTGGGCCCGTCGTCGCCGGACCCCGGTGCGAGCCCTCAGTCTGCCTTGTTCCAGCGGAGAAGAGGCCATTTCCATCGCCATCGCCCTCCATCAAGGCGGGCTGCCCTGGGAGGACATGGAGGTGGTGGGCGTGGACCTCTCCGTCCAAGCGGTGGAAACGGCACGGCGTGGCCACTATTCCCGCCGTGCCCTATCGGCCCTGCCACCCCCTTTGGGGGAACTCTACTTCCGCTGCCGGGGTATGAGCTGCCGCCCCTTGCCCGAGTTGCGGGCAAGGTTGCACTTCTGGCAAGGCAATCTGTTCCGTCTCCCCGATTTGGGCGAACCCTTCGAGGTGATCTTCTGCCGCAACCTGCTGCTCTATTGCGGCGAAGAAGCACGCGAGCAGGGCCTGCAGATCCTGCGGGACAAATTGTCTCCCGACGGCCTGTTGTTTCTGGGCCATGCCGAACACGGAAGTTGGGTGGAACGGTATTTCCGGCCTCAGCGTCTGGGGAGTGTATTGGCCTGGACGCCGCGGCACCGGCGGTTCGAACGGCTGGCCGACGAGGTCCCACCTCCCCGAAAGACACCGGTACAGCCCCTCCTGTCCCAGAGCCGCCCCCACCATGGTGCGGCCCGGCGCCTGCAGGAGGCGCAACGGCTTTATCGGCAAGGGCGGATACGGGCGGCGATGGAGACGCTTCGGGGGGTGATCTATCTCTATCCAACCCATTGGAATGCCCTGGATCTCATGGCCCGGTGGGCGGAACGGGCCGGAGAACGGGAATATGCCCGGCGCTATCGCCGCTGGGCCGAACGGGTACGGCGACGCAACGAGGGCAGGGAGCGGTGAACGCGTTGCCCTGCTGGCGTCGCCACGGTGTCTGGGGTCGGGAGCATCCCCGCTGCGCCCGCCTCGAAGAGGTGATCCATTGCCGCAACTGTCACGAGTACATCGGCCAGGGGCGTGCCTTGCTGGAACGCCTGGCACAGCAGCGGCTGATGGAAGAGAGCGGTGGGGGAGGCGAGCATGAGTCCCTTCCCGAAGAACCGCTGCGTACCCCGGGGCTGTTGGTGTTTCGGGTCAATGGCAATTGGTTGGCGCTGCCGGCCGAGGCCATTCACCAAGTGGCCCCGCGCAGTCCCCTCCGCCCCCTGCCCCATCAACACCATTCCCCCATCCGCGGACTGGTCAACGTCGCCGGTCGTCTGTGGGTCTGCCTCTCGTTGAGCGACACCCTCGGCATCCCTCGGCTTCCCCGCCAGGGTGACGACCCCAGCCGTGGTATCTTCGAACGGTTGGTGGCGGTCGAGGCCGAGGGGCTGCGTTTCGCCTTTCGTGCCGGGGAGGTGCGGGGGATCTACCGGGCGCCGCAACCGCTGCCCATCACCGACAGTGGAGACCTGCCCCCGCTGGCACTGGGAGCCTGGGAGGTGGAAGTGCGTCGTGGCGAGCACGTGCGTTGCGCGCTGCTCGACGGCCCGGCGGTATGGCAACGGATTCGGGAGTATCTCGCATGAGCGGTGGCAAGGACCTCAGCGAGTACTCCATGCTGGAACTGTTCCGCATGGAAGTGGAACACCAGAGTCTGCAGCTGGAAGAGGGGCTGCGGCAAATGACGACCCAGGGAGCGGGTGCTGTGGACCTGGAAACGATGATGCGGGCGGCACACTCCATCAAGGGCGCTGCCCGCATGGTGGGCGTGCAGCTGGCCACCCGCGTCGCTCACGCCATGGAAGACCTGTTGGTGGCTGCCCAGCGGGGAGAGACCCGTCTCGATGCGGAGGCACGCGAGGTCTTGGAACACGGTCTGTCACAGCTGCGTGCCATCGCCGCCCGCGACGACACCACCGTCACTGAGCCCAGCGAAGCCGATGAGATGGCGGTGGCCGAGTTGGAACAGCGATTGCGCACCCTAGCGGCACGCGAGCCGGACGCGGGCGAGTCCGGCGGCGACGAGATCGCGGCAGAAGCGGATGTGGAGATCAAGAGCGGTTCCCGGGCCTTGCGCATCGCCGCAGAGCGTCTGGAACGACTCACCCTGTTGGTAGGGGAGACAATGGTAGAGAGCTACGCCCTCGCCCGTCACCTCGACGGGGAGCTGCGGCGACATCAAGAAGAAGGCCAACTGCTCTACCAGCTACGGCAGATCGTTGCCGCCCTGGAAGGCCGGGAAGCGCAGCGCCTGCAGCATTTTCTCCAGCGTCTGGAAGGATATTTCCGTACCCGCCGCCGGCGTCGGGAACGGCTGGAACAGATCCAGCGCCGCCTCACCCCGGTGGTGGAACAGCTGCATCACGAGGTGTTGGACATCCGCATGCGCCCCTTTGCCGACATCGCCGCTGCCCTGCCACCCCTGGTGGCCAGCCTGGCCGAGCGCCTCGGTAAACGGGCCGAACTGGTATTGCAAGGGGAACAGACCCGTATCGACCGCGAGATCCTGGAACGCCTCGCCGTTCCCCTGAAACACCTGATTCAAAACGCCCTCGATCACGGCGTCGAACCTCCCGAGGAACGGCGGGCGGCGGGCAAAGCGGAGACCGCCGTCTTGCGTATCCATACCCGTCACCGCAACGGCCGTCTGGAGATCGAAGTCGCCGACGATGGGCGTGGTATCGATCGCGAGGCCCTGCGTCGCCGGGCGCTGCAGCAACGCTTGGTGGCCCCGGAAGTGGCGGCCCAGCTCAGCGGCGACGACTGGCTGGAATTCCTCTTCATGCCCGGATTCAGCACCCGCGAGCAGGTCACTGAACTCTCCGGCCGCGGTGTTGGATTGGACGTGGTACGCGACATGGTCCACTCCCTCAATGGGGAACTCACCGTCAAGAGCGAGCCCGGCCGAGGCACCTGTTTCCTGCTCGCCCTGCCGCTCACCCTGGCGGTGATGCGGGTACTGCTGGTGGAGATCGCCGGCGAACCCTATGCCCTGCCCATGGTCCGCGTAGAGCGACTGCTAAAGGTTTCCCTGGGGATGATCGACATCCAAGGGAGGCACGGTCTCTCACTGGAGGACGGCGAGGTGAGCGTATTGGACGGCGCACGATTGCTGGAATTGGAATCCCCCGCCCCCCTGGGTGAGGAAGCCGCCCTGGTCCTGGTGCGCGATGGCCAGCGACGGGTGGCCCTGCGCGTGGACCGCTGGCTGGGAGTGCGTGAGATCGCCCTGCAAAGCCTCGACCGTGGACTGGGCAAGATTCCCCACGTCTTCGCTGCCAGCCAACTGGACGACGGCACCCCGTTCCTCGTGTTGGATGTGGACGATCTGCTGCGCAGCGCCGAAACCAGCGGTCCGCTCCCGGTGGATCGGGAAGGGGCGGGACTGCGCATCCTGGTGGTGGACGACTCGATGACGGTACGGGCTTTGCTCCATCAGACCCTCACCGAGGCCGGTTATGCCGTGGACCTGGCTGAAGATGGCGTCGATGCCTGGAGCGCCCTGCACACCCGCCATTACGACCTGCTGCTCACCGACGTGGACATGCCCCGGATGGACGGTATCGAGCTGATCCGCAAGCTGCGTGCCGAAGGCCGCCTGGCCCGCTTGCCGGTGATCGTTCTCTCCTACAAGGGGCGTGAGGCGGACCGTCGCCGCGGGCTGGAGGCCGGCGCCGACCGTTACCTGGCCAAGAGCGAATTCGAAAGCACCCTGTTATTACGAGCCGTTGGTGATCTCATCGGCGAGCCGGTGGAAGCAGGGCAATGAACGTCGCCATCGTCAACGACAGTCCCCTGGCCCGCGAGGCCCTGAGACGCATCGTCGAAGACCTCGGCGGCCACCGGGTGCTATGGCAGGCCGCCGACGGTCTGGAGGCGCAGGTACAGGTGCTGAGGGCCCCGCCCGAATTGATCCTCATGGACCTGTTCATGCCGCTGTGCGACGGAGTGGAGGCCACACGCGCCATCATGGCCACCCGTCCTTGTCCCATCCTGGTGGTCACCGCCTCGGTGGACGCCCATGTGGACCGGGTCTTCCAGGCCATGGGCGCTGGAGCCCTGGATGCCATCGACACGCCGCTCCTCGACGTGCCTTTGCGGGAAAGCGCCAACCATCCCCTGTTGAGCAAAATGGCCGCCGTGGCCCGCATCGGCCTCTCCCGCCGTTCCACCGCCCCGGTGCCATCCAGCGGCGTGGCGAGAGCGGGAGGACTGCCGCCGCTGGTGGCTCTCGGTGCCTCCTCGGGTGGTCCAGGCGCTCTGGCGAAGATCTTCGCCACCCTGCCCGATGACTTCCCCGCTGCCCTGCTGGTGGCCCAGCACGTGGACAGCCGTTTCGCCTCCCGCCTGGCCCAATGGCTCGACGGCCAATGCGTCCTGCCGGTGTGTCTCGGGCGTGACGGTGAACCCCCCCGGCCCGGGCGGATCTACCTCGCCCCCGGCGGCAGTCATCTGGAAGTGGACGGAACCGGCTGCCTGCGCGTGGTGAGTTCCACCGGTCGTCACCTGGCGCCCTCGGTGGATCGCCTGTTGCGCAGCCTGGTTCCCCATGCCCGACGGGTCCATGCCGCCGGCCTGCTCACCGGTATGGGGCGTGACGGGGCCGCAGGCCTGTTGGCCCTGCGTCAGGCCGGTGTCCCCACCTTCGCCCAGGACCGTGACAGCGCCACCGTCTACGGCATGCCCAAGGCGGCGTTGGAAATGGGGGCTGCCGAGCAGACACTATCGTTGGAAGACATCGTCCCCTTCCTGCTGGAGTGCCTGCGTACGCCCCAACCGCTGTACCTGGAGGCACGCGGATGAACGCCACCCTGCGGGTATTGCTGGTGGACGACCAGGCCATGGTGGGGGAAGGTGTGCGTCGCCTCCTCGCCGCCGAGAAAGACCTGGAATACCGCTATTGCGCCGACCCCCGCGATGCCTTGGAGCAGGCGCGCCGCTTCCAGCCCACGGTGATCCTTCAAGACTTGGTGATGCCCGGGATGGACGGCCTGGACCTCGTGAGGGCCTATCGTGCCGACAGCGAGCTGGCCAATGTGCCGGTGATCGTCCTCTCCAACAAAGAAGGTCCCCGCGACAAGAGCGAGG
>JALSHN010000047.1 GCA_026982215.1 Gammaproteobacteria bacterium | reverse complement strand
CACGTAGATCGCCTGGCCCCGGGGGGTGGTCTTGATGCCCAACACCCGTTGGCGGGTGGTCTGGGGGCGGGGCGAGGTGATGGAGACCTTTTGCCCCAGGATGGCGTTGAGCAGAGTAGATTTGCCAACGTTGGGCCGGCCCACCAAAGCGACGAAGCCGCTTTTGTGGCCGCCCTCCCCGGGTTCGTCTCGCGGCGGGGTTGGTGTGTTGTCGCGTGTCACGGGTCGCCTCGTTCCAGTCGCTGCAGCACCGCCGCCGCGGCCGCCTGCTCGGCTCGTCGGCGGCTGGTGCCTTCTCCTTGTTCGTCCATGTCCAGTGCGTCCACGCGGCAGGCGACACGGAAACGCTGTTCGTGGGCCTGACCGCTGATCTCCAGGATACGGTAGGCAGGCAAGCTCAAGCCGCGCCCCTGGAGGTATTCCTGCAGTCGGGTCTTGGGGTCTTTCTCGGCCTGTTTCAAGTCCACGCCGTCCAACAGGGGGGCGTAGAGCCTGAGGATGACGTCCCGTGCCGCCGAGTAGCCGCCGTCGAGATAAACGGCGCCGAACAGGGCCTCGAGGGCATCGGCGAGGATGGAGTCGCGCCGTCGCCCGCCGCTCTTGAGTTCGCCTCCGCCCAGGCGCAGGTGCTCACCCAGGCCGATGCCGCGTGCCAGTTCGGCCAGGGCGTCGCGGTTCACCAGATTGGCCCGCAGGCGACTCAACTGACCTTCGTCGGCCTGGGGAAGGCGTTGGTAGAGGGCCTCGGCGATCACCAGGTCGAGCACCCCGTCACCGAGGAATTCCAATCGTTCGTTGTGGTGGCCGCGGTTCTGGTTGCGGGCACTGCGGTGGGTGAGGGCGGCGGCAAGCAGGGTGGGATCCCGGAAGGGGTGTCCCAACAGGCGGGCGATGGCTTGATCCCGTGTCATGGACACGCCGGTCACTGGACGCTCATGCCGATCCGACTCCAATCGATGCCCCCTTGATCGAGGTTGAAGTGCATCCAGATGAAGAAGGCCTTGCCCACCAGGTTTTCTTCGGGGACGGTGCCCCAGAACCGGCTGTCGTTGCTGTTGTCACGGTTGTCGCCCATGACGAAATAGTGCCCCTCGGGGACACGCATCTCGCTGTCCATGGCCGGGCGCCCGGCATCGATGAGGATCCGGTGGCGCACGCCGTCGAGATCTTCCAGATAGAGTTGCATCCCAGGCACCGGCATGCCGGTGACGGGGCTGAGGTACTCGCCCAGAGGCTCGGTCTTCACCGCCTTGCCATTGATGTAGAGGGTCTTGTTGCGATAGCTCACCGTGTCCCCGGGCAGACCTACCACCCGTTTGATGTAGTCCATTTTGGGGTTCTGTGGGAAACGGAACACCACCACGTCACCCCGCTGTGGCTCACCCCAATCGACGATCTTGGTGTTGACCACCGGCAGCCTCAGGCCGTAGGTGAATTTGTTCACCAGGATGAAGTCACCCACTTGCAAGGTAGGCAGCATGGAGCCGGAGGGGATGCGAAAGGGTTCCACCACGAAGGACCGCAGCACCAGCACCGCCAGAATGATGGGAAAGAAGGACTTGGCGTATTCCACCAACAGCGGTTCTTTGAGGGCCTTCTGACTGAGTTCCTGGTTCACTTCGCCTTGGGCGGTGGTCTGGATGCGGCTGGCGGCGAGCCGGCGCTTGGGCGCCCACAGCCAGGCGTCCAGCGCCCAGATGCCGCCGGTGACGGCGGCGGCGACGACCATGATGAGGGGAAAATCCATGAGTTATTTGTCCTTACCGACTTGCAGTACGGCGAGGAAGGCCTCCTGGGGGATCTCCACTCGCCCCACTTGTTTCATCCGTTTCTTACCCGCCTTTTGTTTTTCCAGCAATTTACGCTTGCGGGTGATGTCGCCGCCGTAGCATTTGGCGGTGACGTTCTTGCGCAGGGCCTTGACCGTGGAACGGGCGATGATGTGCGAGCCGATGGCGGCCTGGATGGCGATGTCGAACATCTGCCGCGGGATCAGTTCACGCATCTTTTCCACCAGTTCGCGTCCACGGGGATAGGCGGCGTCGCGATGGACGATGATGGACAGGGCATCCACCCGCTCGCCGTTGATGAGCACGTCCAATTTCACCAAATCGGCGGCCTGGAAGCGCTCGAATTGGTAATCCAGCGAGGCATAGCCGCGGGAGACCGATTTCAGCCGGTCGAAGAAGTCCAGCACCACTTCGGCCAGCGGCAGCTCGTATTCCAGCGCGACTTGGTTGCCCAGGTACTGCTTCTTCTGCACCCCCCGCTTCTCCACGCACAGGGTGATGACATTGCCGACGTACTCCTGGGGCACCAGGATGCTGGCGGTGATGATGGGCTCGCGCATCTCCTCGATGCGGTTGGGATCGGGGAGATCGGCGGGATTGTCCACCTTGAGGGTCTCCCCATCCTTGGTGACCACCTCGTAGACCACGTTGGGAGCGGTGGTCACCAGATCCAGCCCGTATTCCCGCTCCAGGCGCTCCTGGACGATCTCCATGTGCAGGGTGCCGAGAAAACCGCAGCGAAAGCCAAGCCCCAGGGCCTGGGAGGTCTCCGGTTCGTAGAACAAGGCGGCATCGTTGAGACGCAGCTTGGCCAACGCCTCGCGCAGGTCTTCGTAGTCCTCCGCACTCACCGGGTAGAGGCCGGCGAACACCTGGGGCTGTACGGCCTTGAAACCGGGCAGGGGTTCGGCGGCGGGCTCGCGGGCATCGGTGAGAGTATCACCCACCGGGGCACCTTCGATGTCTTTGATGGTGGCGATGACATAGCCCACCTCGCCGGCGCGCAGCACGCCGGTCTCCTTGCGCCGGGGGGTGAACACTCCCACGTGATCCACTTGGTGATCGCGACCGGTGGACATGACCCGGATCTTCTGCCCCACCCGGATCTCGCCATCCACCACTCGCACCAGGGAAACCACCCCCAGGTAGTTGTCGAACCAGGAGTCGATGATCAACGCCCGTAACGGGGCCGCGGGCTCTCCACCGGGCGGGGGAATGCGCTGGACCAGTTGCTCCAACAGCTCGGGCACGCCTTCGCCGGTCTTGGCGGAGACGGGGATGGCCTCGCTGGCGTCGATGCCGATGATTTCCTCGATCTCATGCTTCACCCGCTCGGGATCGGCGGCGGGCAGATCGATCTTGTTGAGCACCGGCACCACCTCCAGGCCCTGGTCGATGGCGGTGTAGCAGTTGGCCACGCTCTGGGCCTCCACCCCCTGGGAGGCGTCCACCACCAACAGCGCCCCCTCACAGGCGGCCAGGGAACGGGAGACCTCGTAAGAAAAGTCCACGTGACCGGGGGTGTCGATGAAGTTGAGCTGGTAGCTGTGGCCGTCCTGGGCCCGGTATTCCAAGGTTACGCTCTGGGCCTTGATGGTGATGCCCCGCTCGCGCTCGATGTCCATGGAATCCAACACCTGCTCGGCCATCTCGCGCTGAGAGAGGCCACCGCAGTACTCGATGAAGCGGTCGGCCAGGGTGGACTTACCGTGGTCGATGTGGGCGATGATGGAGAAATTACGTATGAATCGGCGATCGGTCACTGGTTTTTTCGTCTCGTACGGCGGGCCGGGATTATAACCCGTCAGGCGAGCCGCCTCCCGGGCCGTGTCTTAATCCTTGAATTCGATCAGGTTTAGACCGTGGCCAACACAGGAGTTCAGCGCCCGTAGCGGTCCTCGAAGCGAACGATGTCGTCTTCCCCGAGATAACTGCCCGATTGGACCTCGATGATCTCCAGGGGAATGGTGCCGGGATTCTCCAGCCGGTGCACCACCCCCAGGGGGATGTAGGTGGATTCGTTTTCGCTCAGCAGGAATTCCTCCTCGCCGCGGGTGACCCGGGCAGTGCCACGAACCACGATCCAGTGCTCGGCGCGATGATGATGCATCTGCAACGAAAGGCTGGCGCCGGGTTTGACGACGATGCGCTTCACCTGGAAACGGTGGCCGCTGTCGATGGATTCGTAGCTGCCCCAAGGACGGTACACCCGGCGGTGTTCCAGCACCTCGGGGCGCTGCCGGGCCTTGAGTCGGTCCACCAGCGCCTTCACCTCCTGTACCTTGTCCTTGTGGGCCACCAGCACGGCATCGGCGGTCTCGACGACGATGAGGTCTTCCACCCCCACCGTGCCCACCAGCCGGTGCTCGGCGAACACCAGATTACCCCGGCTGGCGTAAGTGAGGACGTCACCCCGGGTGAGGTTGTCTTCTTCATCGCGCCCCCCCACCGCCCACAGGGCATCCCAGGACCCCACATCGGACCAACCGGCGTCCAGGGGTACCACCACCGCCTTCCCCTCCCCCGAGACCGCCAGGGGTTCCATCACCGCATAGTCGATGGAGTCTTCAGGACAGGCGGCGAAGGCCTCGGCATCCACCCGACAGAAGTCTCCGTCACTGCGCCCAGCAGCCCAGGCACGCCGACAGGCCTCGAGGATCTCTGGACGATACCGGGCCAACTGCTCCAACCACACACTGGCCCGCATCATGAACATGCCACTGTTCCAGTAATAATCCCCGGCGGCCAAATAGGACTCGGCGGTGAGCTGGTCAGGTTTCTCCTTGAAGGCGACCAGGCGGTATCCCACCCCCTCCAGGGGCTCCCCGCGCTGTATGTAGCCGTAACCGGTCTCGGGGTGATCCGGCACCACGCCGAAGGTGACCACCGCACCGCCCTGGGCATGGGTGAGACCGTACCCCAAGGCCTCGCGAAAGGCGTCCACTTCCTGGATCACATGATCGGCGGGAGTGGCCAAGAGGACGGGATCGCCCCCACCCTCCTGAGCAGCCAGGGCGGCCAAGGTGAGGGCCGGGGCGGTGTTGCGGCCCACCGGCTCCAACAGGATCCGCCCCTCCGCCAGCCCCAACAGACGCAGCTGTTCGGCGACCATGAAGCGGTGGTTTTCATTGCACACCACGATGGGCGGCGCGGTCGTCTCCATCCCATGGAGACGCATCAAGGTGTCCTGCAACAGGCTGCGCTCGCCCAGCAGCGGGATGAGTTGCTTGGGGTAATGGGCCCGGGACAGGGGCCACAAGCGGGTGCCCGAGCCACCGGAGAGAACGACGTGGATCAGGCTCATGCCTCGGCCGCCTCTTCTGTTTCGTTGCTGAAGGACCCGCGCAGCAAGGCGACGAAGACCCCGAGGATCAAACCGACCACCACTCCCAGAGTGACGATGAGACCGCGCTTGGGGCTGACGGGCTCGTCGACATCGGGCGGTATGGCGGGATCGATGACACGGAAGACGTATTCGTCACGCACCTTGGCGAACATGATGTTCTTGGTCTGGGCCTCGATGAGCCGATAGATGGCCTGTTCCATCTCCACCAAATCGGTGTTTTTGAGCTGCTCGCGCAGGTAGTCGATGCTCTCTTGCGCCTCTTGCACCGCCTGGGCCTGCATGTGACGGTTGATGCGTTCCACCAGTTCATTGGCCCACTGAGCCGCCTGTTGCGGGTTGCGCCAGCGCAGGGTGAGCGTCACCAGACCACTCTTTTTGTCGCTGTTCACTTGGCGAATCTCATTGAAGACCTTGACGGCATCCCACATGTCCGGGGCCTTCTCCCCCGCTTCCAACCGCCAGCGCCCCTGTTCAGCATCCCAGCGATCGGCGAACAACACCGGCAATAATTGGTGATCACGGATGAAGGCCTCGGTGAAGCGGCGCGACTCCAACACCGCCAGCGCCTCTTCCGT
>JALSHN010000046.1 GCA_026982215.1 Gammaproteobacteria bacterium | reverse complement strand
CCGAAGAGGAGGTGAAGGAGCTGCTGCGCCTGGCCGGCTTGCCCGAATCCGGCCAGACCACTCTTTACGATGGTCGCACGGGAGATGCCTTCGACCGGCCGGTGACGGTGGGCTATATGTACATGCTGAAGCTCAACCACTTGGTGGCGGACAAGGTCCACGCCCGTTCCACTGGGCCTTACAGCCTGGTCACCCAGCAACCCCTGGGAGGCAAGGCCCAGTTCGGCGGGCAGCGTTTCGGCGAGATGGAGGTGTGGGCGCTGGAGGCCTATGGTGCCGCCTACACCCTGCAAGAGATGCTCACCGTCAAATCGGACGATGTGCAAGGGCGCACCAAGATGTACAAGAACATTGTCGACGGCAATCACAAGATGGAGGCGGGGATCCCCGAATCCTTCAACGTGTTGCTCAAGGAGATCCGCGCCCTGGCCATCGACATCGAGCTGGAACAGTACTGAACACCGCGCCGTGGCGCCTGCAGCCTTAGACGAGGAGGCACAAGTTGAAAGACCTATTGAACATGCTGAAACAGGGGCAGCCCGAGGAGTTCGACGCCATTCGCATCGGGCTGGCCTCCCCGGAGAAGATCCGCTCCTGGTCCTACGGCGAAGTGAAGAAGCCGGAGACCATCAACTACCGTACTTTCAAACCGGAGCGCGACGGCCTGTTCTGCGCCAAGATCTTCGGCCCGGTGAAGGACTACGAATGTCTGTGCGGTAAGTACAAGCGCCTCAAGCATCGTGGCGTCATCTGTGAGAAGTGTGGCGTCGAGGTGACCCTGGCCAAGGTGCGTCGTGAGCGCATGGGGCACATCGAGCTGGCCTCGCCGGTGGCCCACATCTGGTTTCTCAAATCCCTGCCCTCGCGCATGGGGCTGTTGCTGGACATGACCCTGCGCGACATCGAACGGGTCCTCTATTTCGAGGCCTTCGTCGTCATCGAACCGGGGATGACCGAACTCGAACGTGGCCAGCTGCTCACTGACGATCAGTACCTGGAGGCCATCGAGCAATGGGGTGACGAATTCGACGCCCGCATGGGTGCCGAGGCCATCCGCGAGCTGCTGCGCACCATCGATCTCAAAGAAGAGATCGCCAAGGTGCGCGAAGAGATCGAGCAGACCGGTTCCGACACCAAGCGCAAGAAACTGGCCAAACGGCTCAAGCTCATGGAGGGGCTGCTCGAGTCCGGCAATCGCCCCGAGTGGATGGTGCTCACCGTGCTGCCGGTGCTGCCGCCGGAGTTGCGTCCCCTGGTGCCGCTGGACGGCGGCCGTTTCGCCACCTCCGACCTCAACGACCTCTACCGGCGGGTGATCAACCGCAACAACCGCCTCAAGCGGCTGTTGGACCTCAATGCCCCCGACATCATCGTGCGCAACGAGAAGCGCATGCTGCAAGAGGCGGTGGACGCCTTGTTGGACAATGGCCGTCGTGGTCGGGCCATTACCGGCACCAACAAGCGCCCCCTCAAGTCCCTGGCCGATATGATCAAGGGCAAGCAGGGGCGGTTCCGCCAGAACCTGCTGGGCAAGCGGGTGGACTACTCCGGGCGCTCGGTGATCGTGGTGGGCCCCACTCTCAAGCTGCACCAGTGCGGCCTGCCCAAGACCATGGCCCTGGAGCTGTTCAAGCCCTTCATCTTCTCCAAGCTGGAACGCCGCGGCCTGGCCACCACCATCAAGGCCGCCAAGAAGATGGTCGAGCGCCAGGAACCGGAGGTGTGGGACATCCTCGAAGAAGTGATCCGCGAACACCCGGTGCTGCTCAACCGTGCCCCCACGCTGCACCGCCTGGGTATCCAGGCCTTCGAGCCGGTGCTCATCGAGGGCAAGGCCATCCAGCTCCACCCCTTGGTGTGCGCGGCGTACAACGCCGACTTCGACGGCGACCAGATGGCGGTGCACGTGCCCCTGTCTCTGGAGGCCCAGCTCGAGGCCCGTGCCCTGATGATGTCCACCAACAACGTCCTCTCGCCGGCCAATGGGGAGCCCATCATCGTCCCCTCCCAGGACGTGGTGCTCGGCCTCTACTACATGACCCGTGAGCGGATCAATGCCAAGGGGGAGGGTATGGTGTTCGCCGACGTCACCGAGGTGCGCCGTGCCTACGACGCCGGTCATGTCGATCTCCATGCCAAGGTCAAGGTGCGCATCCAGGAGGTGAACATCGACGAAGCAGGCAACCGGGAGCGGCGTCGTACCCTCTACGACACCACAGTCGGACGTGCCCTGTTGATGGAGATCGCCCCCGAGGGGTTGCCCTTCGAGTTGTTCAACCGGGTGTTGACCAAGAAGGCCATCTCCACCCTGATTAATGCCTGTTACCGCAACCTCGGTCTGAAAGACACAGTGATCTTCGCCGATCGCATCATGTACACCGGCTTCACCATGGCCGCCCGCGCCGGCGTCTCTTTCGGGGTGGACGACATGGTGATCCCCGAGGAGAAGGCCGAGATCCTCGCCCGTGCCGAGGCTGAGGTGCGCGAGATCGAAGAGCAGTACAACGCCGGTCTGGTGACCAATGGCGAGCGCTACAACAAGGTCATCGACATCTGGTCGCATACCAACGACCAAGTGGCGCGGGCGATGATGGAGCGTCTCGGGAAAGAGGTGGTGAAGGACAAAGACGGCAACGAAGTGGTTCAGGAGTCCTTCAACTCCATCTACATGATGGCCGATTCCGGTGCCCGTGGTTCCGCCGCGCAGATCCGCCAGCTCGCCGGGATGCGCGGTCTGATGGCCAAGCCCGATGGTTCCATCATCGAGACCCCCATCCAGGCCAACTTCCGTGAAGGGCTGACCGTGTTGCAGTACTTCATCTCTACCCACGGCGCCCGTAAGGGTTTGGCCGACACGGCCCTGAAGACCGCCAACTCCGGTTATCTCACCCGTCGTCTGGTGGATGTGGCCCAAGACCTGGTGGTCACCGAGGAGGACTGCGGCACCAGTCGCGGCATCCTCAAGGAGTCGCTCATCGAGGGGGGGGACGCCGTCGAGCCCTTGAGCGAGCGGGTCTTGGGGCGGGTGCTGGCCGAAGATGCCAAGGACCCGGCCACCGGCGAGGTGGTGGTGGCCGCCAATACCCTGGTGGACGAAAAGCTGGTGGAGGTGCTCGAACGCCACTCCATCGATGAGGTGGTGGTGCGTTCCCCCATCACCTGCGAGACCCGTTACGGGGTGTGCGCCAAGTGCTACGGCCGCGACCTGGCCCGTGGTCACGCGGTCAACATCGGTGCCGCCGTGGGGGTGGTGGCCGCCCAGTCCATCGGCGAGCCGGGGACCCAGCTCACCATGCGGACCTTCCACATCGGCGGCGCCGCCTCGCGGGTGGCCGCCGTCTCCAGCGTGGAAGTGCGCAACAACGGTCGTATCCGCCTGCACAACCTGAAGGTGGTGCAGCACCGCGACGGTCACTTCGTGGCGGTGTCTCGTTCCGGTGAGATCGGTGTCATCGACGATCACGGTCGCGAGCGCGAACGCTACAAGGTCCCCTACGGCGCGGTGATCACCGTCAAGGATGGAGACGCGGTCGAGGCCGGACAGGTGGTGGCCAACTGGGATCCCCACACCCACCCGGTGGTCACCGAGGTGGCCGGTAAGGTGCGGCTGGCGGACTTCATGGAGGGCGTCAACGTCCAACGTCAGACCGACGAGCTCACCGGCCTGGTCACCTGGTTGGTGACCGAGGCCAAGCACCGTGGCAGCGGCACCAAAGAGCTGCGGCCGGTGGTGATGCTGGTGGACGAGGACGGCAAACAGATCAACTTCCAGGGTACCGACATCCCGGTGATGTACTACCTCCCGGCCGGGGCGGTGGTGAACGTCAACGACGGGGACGAGGTGGGTATTGGCGACGTCATCGCCCGTATCCCCCAAGAGACCTCCAAGACCCGTGACATCACCGGTGGTCTGCCGCGGGTGGCCGATCTGTTCGAGGCCCGCAAGCCCAAGGAGTCCGCCATCCTGGCAGAGATTTCCGGCACCGTCTCCTTCGGCAAGGAGACCAAGGACAAGCAGCGTTTGGTCATCACCGGTGCCGACGGCGAGAAATACGAAGAACTCATTCCCAAATGGCGCCACATCACCGTCTTCGAGGGTGAGCACGTGGAAAAGGGTGAGGTCATCTGCGACGGTGAGCCCAACCCCCATGACATCCTGCGCCTGTTGGGGGTCAACGAGCTGGCGCGTTACATCGTCAACGAGGTCCAAGACGTCTATCGCCTCCAGGGGGTGCGCATCAACGACAAGCACATCGAGGTCATCGTCCGCCAGATGCTGCGCAAGGTGAAGATCCTCAACCCCGGTGATACCAAATTGCTCGCCGGCGAGGAGATGGAGCGTGCCCGGGTGGAGGAGATCAACGAGAAGGTGCAGCGTGAAGGCGGCATGCCGGCTACCTATCAGCCGGTGCTGCTGGGTATCACCAAGGCCTCGCTGGCCACCGAATCGTTCATCTCCGCGGCCTCCTTCCAAGAGACCACCCGGGTGCTCACCGAGGCGGCGGTGTCCGGCAAGGTGGACGAGTTGCGCGGTCTCAAGGAAAACGTCATCGTCGGGCGGCTCATCCCGGCGGGGACAGGGTTGGCCTACCACGAGGAACGGCGTCGCCGTCGTCTCATGGAGTCGGGTCTCTCCGAAGAGGCGGCCAAGGAAGAAGCGCGTCGTCGTGCCGAGGAGGCCTTCGACACGCCTTGAGGCGGGGTGGGGCGGCCAGGGGAGGGCCGCCTTGACAGGAAGGGGTGGCGTGGATAGAATCACGCGCCTTAGTTTTCACGGAACACCTGGACAGGCAGGAGGATTCCTGCCTGTTCTTTGTTATAAATCCGGAGCTTAGGAATCATGGCGACGATCAACCAGTTGGTCCGCAAGCCGCGCAAGCGGAAGGTGGAAAAGAGTAAGGTGCCGGCCCTGGAGGCCTGTCCCCAGAAGCGAGGGGTGTGCACCCGTGTCTACACCACCACGCCCAAGAAGCCGAACTCGGCGCTTCGTAAGGTGGCGCGCGTGCGCCTGACCAACGGCTACGAGGTGACCAGCTACATCGGCGGCGAAGGGCACAACCTCCAGGAACACTCGGTGGTGCTCATTCGCGGCGGCCGCGTGAAGGACCTGCCGGGGGTGCGCTATCACATCGTGCGCGGTTGTCTGGATGCTTCCGGCGTGCAGGATCGCCGTCAGGGGCGTTCCAAGTATGGCGCCAAGCGTCCCAAGTCCTAAGCCTTTTTCCCGAGATAGTTCAGGTGGTCGACGATGCCTAGAAGAAGAGTGGTTGCCAAGCGTCCGGTGATGCCCGATCCCAAGCACGGGAGTCGGCAGGTCGGTCGGTTCATCAACATGGTCATGCGCGACGGCAAGAAGTCGGTGGCCGAAAAAATCGTCTATGGTGCTCTCGATCACGTGGCCGCCAAGGGTAAGGGTGATCCCTTGGAGGTCTTCGATCGTGCGCTCGGCAACGTTCAGCCCATGGTGGAGGTGAAGTCCCGTCGCGTCGGGGGTGCCACCTATCAGGTGCCGGTGGAAGTGCGCCCCGAGCGCAGCATGGCGCTGGCCATGCGCTGGCTGGTGGAAGCGGCCCGCAAGCGTCCCGAGAAGACCATGGGTGAGCGTTTGGCTGCCGAGATCATCGAGGCCTCCGAAAATCGTGGGACCGCGGTGAAGAAGAAGGAAGACACCCATCGCATGGCCGAGGCCAACAAGGCCTTCGCGCATTATCGCTGGTAACGAGACAGGTTTCGGAGCAGAG
>JALSHN010000045.1 GCA_026982215.1 Gammaproteobacteria bacterium | reverse complement strand
CGCCGCGCCGCAAAAAGAAACCCTCATTCAGGAAATAGAAGCCCTGGCCGAGAGCGCGCTGCCCCCGCCCATGATCCTTGACCAACTCAAAGACGCCCGCGAACGCTGGCGCAAACTGGGAGCGGCAGAAAACGAAGAGGCCCTGCGCGAGCGCTTCGACGCCGCCTGTGAACGCGCTTATCAGCCGGTCGCCGCCTGGCGGGAGCGGCAACGAGAGATTCATGCCCGTAATCGTGCCCGCCGGGAAGAATTCCTCGCCCGGCTGGAAGGCTTCCTGGAGAGTGTGGACTGGAATCGGGTGGACTGGTACAAGCTCACCCGCCTGGAACGCGATCTCCACCGGGAATGGCGTGAACTCGGCCCCACCGACCCCGCCAGTCGCGAGACCCTCAAGCAACGTTTCCGCACCCTGAGCCGCGAATTGCGACGGCGGCTGGAACAAGAATGGGAGCGCAACCTGCGTCTGCGCCGCGCCCTCATCGACGAGGCCCGAGCCCTGGGCGAGGCCGAGGATCCCCACCAGGCCATGCAACGCTGGCGTGAACTGCAAGAGCAATGGCGCCGACTCGGCCCGGTCTCCCCCCGCCAGATCAAGGCCCTGGGGCGCGCCTTCCACCAGGCTGGCGACCGCATCGTCGCTCGTTGGCGCGAGGCCCGCCAAGAGAGCGTGGAACAACGCCGCCAAGCGGTCGCTGCCCGCCAGCGCATTCTCGACGCCATGGAAGAACAGGTGCGACGCCTGGAGGCCGGCGAAGACGACCCCGGCCAATGGCAACACCATCAACAGGCCTGGGCCGAGGCCCTGGAAGTGGCCGGCAGCGACGCCCGCCGTCTGGAAGAGCGCTACCGGCGGCTGCAGCAACGCTGGCAACGGGCGCGGCAGCGACACCAAGCCCGCCATCAGCGCTGTCAATTGGCCCAACGCCTGCGCCACGACCTCCAGCTTCGCCGCCTGGAAGCGCTCGCCGGTCGCGGACGAACAGAGGCCGCCCTTCTCCTCGCCACCCTCCCCGAGACCCTCGATCCCGAACTGGAGAGACGCCGGCACGCCGCGCTGGAGGCGCTGGAGGGGGGGCGTGACCATGATCCAGCGACGAGCGAGCAGGTCCGGCAGGCCCTGGTGGACCTGGAGCTGATCCTCGGCCTCCCCACCCCCGAGAGCGAGGCCGAGACCCGCCTCGCCCGCCAAGTGGCCCGCCTCACCCGTCAGCTCTCCGGTGACGGCGACGACAACCAAGAACTCAGCGAGGCCGTGGGCGCCTGGATCACCCTGCCCCCACTGCCACCGGCTGTCCTCCCCACTGTGGAACCCCGCCTGGAGGCGGTGATCCAGGCCCTGGAAGGCTCAAAAGAGCAACACGCATCCGAGGAAAAACCGCCTCGGGAAGCCAGTGAAAAGACTCAAGAGGCGCAACAAGAAAACTCCCGTTGATCCACTACATTTTCCGCATTTACAATGTCACCCTCTTTCAGTAGGCGACATAAAACGAGGAAATCACGTGGAAGAAAACATGAGTGAAAGCAAGGCGAGACGCCGGGAGCGCTTCGTCAAACTGGCCGAAAAGCGAGTCAACCGTACCCTGAAAGACCTGCGTCTGATCGGCAAGCTGGCCAACCGCACCAACTACGTCTACGACGAAGAAGACGTCCGCAAGATCTTTCGTGCCTTGGAAAACGAACTCAAAGCCGCCCGGGCCCGCTTCGAGAGCAACGGCCAAGAACCCGAACCCCAATTCACCCTGCGCGACTGAAGACCACGGACCCGGCGGGTCACCCCCCGCCGTGTTCTCATTCCCCCGCGTGCCATGGCCCGTGGCACGAAAAAGGGTTGCTCATGCTGCCTCGCCTTCCAGGCACTGCAACACCTCCTCGGCCAGCTCGGTGGACGGCGGATCCTCCTGAAGACGCCGCCGGATGGCGGCCACCGCCCCGAGGTAATCCTCCAGATCGATCTTGTCCAGCTTGCCCTCGCGACTCAACTGGCAGGCGCGCTTGAAACCCGGCTCCACCTTCTCCGGCAACAACGGGGTGTAACACCACAACCGCCCACGCTTGCCCTCGATGCGAGCCAACTCGGCCCTCACCGCCTGACGGATGGGGTACTCGCGCCGACTGCGGTTGATCAACCAGGCCCCGGCCCCAATCATCAACCCCGGCACCATGATGATCCACGACAACTTAGCCAACACCGCCGTCTCCACCCGACCCTGCATCCAGGCCACATAGACCAGGCCGAACAACACAGCGTACACCCCCAGGGCCACGGCGATGCCGAACAACAAGGCCTTGGGACGCTCCTGCGCCACTTGCGCCTCCAGATCCAGGCGCGGGTCGTCGTAGTCACGGCGGAAACGCCGTGCCACCTCGCGCCGGGGATTGCGCCGCTCGCGCCGGCCTGCCATCAGCCGCCCGGCCGCAACAGCGGCCCCTCCACCTCGGCGCGGCGCGGCGCCCCTGCCACACACTCGATCAAGGTGAGGGCGAAATCCATCGCCGTCCCCGGTCCGCGGGATGTGACCACCCGCCCATCCACCACTACAGGCTCTTCACGGTAGTCCAAGCCGGCCACATCCAGACCCTCCAAGGCCCCGGGATAACTGGTCGCCCGCCGCCCGTCCAACAGGCCGGCGCGGGCCAGCACCTTGGGCGCGGCACAGATGGCCGCCACCCACTGCCCGGCCTCATGGGTCCGGCGCAGCAGCCCCAACACCCGCTCGTCGCCGGCCAGGTGATCGGCCCCGGGCAATCCCCCCGGCAATGCCACCAGACGAAAATCATCGTTCACCACCGCATCCAGGGCCACGTCCGGCAACAGGCGGGTGCCACGGCTGGCCCGAACCTCGCCGGCCCCGTCCACCCCGGCCACCACCACCTCCAGACCGGCACGGCGCAGCAGATCGATGACGGTCACCGCCTCCAATTCTTCACACCCCTGCGCCAAGGGGATCAACACGTCTTTCATGGTCCACCTCCTGTGTAACGGTTCTTCACGGCGACGTCCCATTGTAGGCGATGTCCCCCCGCAAAGAACGACGGCCCCGAAGGGCCGCCGCATGCCACCACCGCGGGGCGGGGTTCATTGCGCCTTGGCATTGCGCTGCTGGTAGAGCTTGAGGCTGCGCAGGATGTTGAGCGCCTCGTAGAGCTGATAGTCGCGGGTGAGCAGCTCCACCAGGTCGTTGCCGTCGTCCTTCTCGGCCTTGTCGCCGTTGGACTTGTCGTTCTCCAGATGACCGGCGAGATCGGCCTCTTTGATGCCCTCCGACCCTTGCTCCACTGCGGCCACCCGCACCCGCTCCAGTTTGATGTCGGGGACGATGCCCTCGGCCTGGATGGAACGGCCCGAGGGCGTGTAGTAGCGGGCAGTGGTGAGTTTGAGGGCGGAACCGTTGCCCAGTGGCAGGATGGTCTGCACCGACCCCTTGCCGAAGGTCTTGTCGCCCATGATGATGCCGCGGTGATGGTCCTGCAAGGCACCGGCGACGATTTCCGAGGCCGAGGCGGAACCGCCGTTCACCAACACCACCAACGGCGCGCCGTCGAGGATATCCCCCGGGGTGGCGCTGAAGCTCAACCGCGAGCTGGGATTGCGCCCCTCGGTGTAGACGATGAGCCCCTCGTCGAGGAAGGCATCGGAGACCTCCACCGCCGCGCTCAGCACCCCACCGGGATTGTTGCGCAGATCCAGCACCAAGCCGCTCAACGCCCCGCCGTTCTCCTTCTTCAAGCGACGCACGGCGTCGTGGAGGTTGTCACCGGTCTTGGACTGGAAGCTGGTGATGCGCAGGTAGCCGAAACCATCGTCCAGCATGCGGCTCTTGACGCTCTTCACCCGGATCACCGCCCGGGTGACCTTGATCTTCAGCGGCTTTTCCTCACCCTCGCGGACGATGGTGAGCAGGATGCTGGTCCCCGGCTTGCCGCGCATGATCTTCACCGCCTCACGCAGGGTGAGCCCCTTCACCGGGGTGTCGTCGAGGCGGATGATCAGATCGCCCGCCTTGATCCCCGCCCGCTGCGCCGGGGTGTCGTCGATGGGGGCGATGACCTTGACGAAGCCGTTTTCCATCCCCACCTCGATCCCCAGGCCGCCGAATTCACCGGTGGTGCCCACCTGCAGCTCCTTGTAGGACTCGGGATCGAGATAGGCGGAATGAGGGTCCAGCCCGGAGAGCATGCCGCGCACGGCGTTCTCCAGCAGGGTCTTGTCCTCCACCGGTTCGACGTATTCCTGCTTGATCTTGGCAAACACCTCGGTGAAGGTGCGCAAATCGTCCAGCGGAAGGGCGATGGTGGCGGGTGATTCCCGATCGGCCCATACCCCATGACCGATGGCCAGCAACACACCCAGCACCAAGCCCGTGCTGAGGATGAGGAAGTTGCGCGTCTTGCACTTCATATTCCTGCTCCAGGGCCTCTGCCCTTCCTTGAGGTGAATGGAATCTTCGCGGGATCGGCGGAAAACCGTCCCGAGTATATCGCAAAAGCCAGGGCACCGACCCTCAACGGCGCGCCAGCCAGCGGGCTGGATCCAGGGGCCGCCCCCTCTGGCGTAACTCGAAATACAGTGCCGGACGCTCACGCCCCCCGCTTGCACCCACCAATGCAACGATCTCGCCGGGGGCCACCCGTTCGCCTTCCTTTTTGAGCAGGGTCTGATTGAAGGCATAGACACTGAGACGCTGGCGGCCATGATCGATGATGAGAAGATTGCCGTAGCCGCGCATCCACCCGGCGCGGCGCACCACGCCACCGTCCACCGCCCGCACCGGCGTGCCCTCGGGGGCCTCGATGAGCCATCCCTCCCAGCGGATGCGCCCACCCGCGGCCCGCGGTGACCCGTAACGCGCCACCACCCGCCCCTGCACCGGCCAACGGAGGCTGGCTCGACGCCAGCGGCGGACGGTGGTCTGTCCGCGCCCCTGCGCCTCGGCCGGCCCTTCCAAAGTTTCCACCAGGCCCTGAAGACGCTTGCGATCCGCCTCCAGCCGCGCCAGGCGGGCCTCATCGCGTCGGGTCTCGCGTTGCAGGGCCGCCAGCACCCGGCGACGCTCGTCCTGGATACGCCGCAACTCCCGCCGGCGGGCCTCGAGCCGCTCCAGGCGCCGCTCACGATCCGCCAGCAGCGCCACCCGCTCATCCTCCAGACGGGCCAATCGCTGCGCCTGATCACGTACCTCGGCCACGGTCTCACTGAGATGACGGGTCAGATGGTCGAGATAGGCCCGGACCCGGCCGACGGCAGCGGGATCGTCGAAGGAGAGCCACAGGCGCAGTTCACCGCCGCGGCTTTGCAGATAACGCAGGCGCAACAGCCGCGCCAAGTGCGCCCGCTGGGTGGCATGGCGCTCCCGGGCACTCTCCACACGACGGTGGATCTCGTCGATCTCGCCCCGCAGCCGCCGGACCTCACGCTCGGTCTCGCGGGCCTCCCGTGCCAGCCGGGCGATGCGCTTTTCCATCGCCTCGAGGCGCCGCTCCAGGCGCTGCTGCTCGGCTTTGCGCGTCTCGATGTCGCGGCGCAGGGCCGCGGCCTCGTCCGCGGAAAAGGCGGGGAACGAAACGGCAGCGAACAGGGTGGCCAGGAGGAGCCCCCGGCCACAGAGGCACGATACGCCCCGCCTACACCGCCTCGCGCCGTTCAAGTTCCACCAGGGGACAGCCGGTCATCTCACTGGGCACGGGCAACCCCAACAGGGTGAGCAACGTCGGGGCCAAGTCGCACAACGAACCACCGTCGATGCGATCCAC
>JALSHN010000044.1 GCA_026982215.1 Gammaproteobacteria bacterium | reverse complement strand
ACAACACGAATTGCTGCCCGAGGCTGTCCCCGACAGCCGCCCCGCCCTGAGCTGGCACCCCCCCTGCACCCTGCAACACGGCCTCGGCGAACACGACACCCACCCGCGACTGCTGCGGCGGCTGGGCCATCCGGTCCACCTCCCCACCGATGCCGAGCTCTGCTGCGGCGCTGCCGGCAGCTACACCCTGCTGCAAGCGCAGCTCTCCCGGGCATTGGGCACCCGAAAACGCGCCGCCCTCAGTGCCTTGGGCAACGACACCGTGGTCACCGCCAACGTCGGCTGCCTGCTGCAACTCCAGAGCAAAGACGGCCCCCGGGTTCGGCACTGGGTCGAGATCGTCGCTGAAGACCTGCTCGGCTGAAAACGGCGTACCCGAGCCCCACGGAAATCGACGGGGCCCGGCGCCGGCGGGATGAAAATGGGACTAAAAAGGGAAGATGGAACGAAAACGGCTCACCGCCCCAAAGGGCGGTGAGAGGTGGAGAATTCGGCGCAAGTCCCTTTGCGACTTAATCCTCCCTGATATCGCGCCGCATTTTGAACGGCATTTCCCCCGGAGTCAATGACAACAAAAATACATTTTATAAAACCTGAGCGCTCCATTGCGGGAATAACCCCCATTCCGCAACTTTTTCCTAGGTTGTTCAGCCTCCGTTCATGTTGTGGGCGACCAAAATAGAAGGCACATGGAGGTGTCCATGATGGGACGGCAGGGACGCCGACCCCCCGTACGTCACCGGAGCGCGGACAAAAAAACGCCCTTCCCAGGGGGGAACGAGGGAAGGGCGAAAGTGCCGTCATACAAGAGGGAGGAGTATGATCACGGCGAAGGATTAGAGGCCCCTTAAGGGCGAAAGTTCCCCACTCCCTCTCGCCTCGACCACGCCGCTGGCGTACCCTGGTTCCATGGCCACGATCGTGATCCTCCTCGCCCTGCTGCTGAGCCCCGCCGCCTCCGCCGGCGACCTCACCCAACGCCTGCTCGCCGGCGAAGAACCGCCCCCGCCCCAGATCCCCGGCGAATCCCCGCCTTCCCCGCCAGCGGAGACCCGCGAGCGCCCCGCCGTATGGCGCGACTTCACCCCCGAGACCTTGGGACTCTCTCCGCAACAGGCCCGATGGTACCAAACCGCCGTCGAGGCCTATTTCTTCCGAGACTATCCCCTCGCCGCCCGGCTGTGGCACCGGCTGGCCGAACAAGGGCATCCGCGCTCCCAGGGACGACTGGCCTGGCTCTATCACAGCGGGCGCGGGGTGAAAAAAGATCTGGCCGAGGCCCGGTGGTGGTACCGACAAGCCGCGCGAGGTGGTGACGTCGTGGCCCAGAACAACCTCGCCGCGCTGCTGGAACACGGCCTCGGCGGCCCACGAAACGAAGCCGAGGCGCGCGCCTGGTATCGTCGCGCCGCCGAGGCCGGCTATCCCCCGGCGCAATTCAATCTGGGGGACATGCTGGCCGAGGGGCGGGGCGGGCCGGCCGACCCCGCCGAGGCACGGCAATGGTGGCGTCGCGCGGCCTCGGCCGG
Organism: Gammaproteobacteria bacterium; assembly: GCA_026982215.1. Lineage (GTDB taxonomy): Bacteria > Pseudomonadota > Gammaproteobacteria > S012-40 > S012-40 > S140-43. The sequence goes on along the minus strand of JALSHN010000044.1, from coordinate 4,249 downwards.
TATCCAAGCGGCGAAACGGCGTCTGGCGTCCCTCCGCAGGGAGGGTGCGACTCAGTCCTCGCGCTCCCCGTTGGAGGGCGACCCCGCCGGCTCCCCCGGCACGCGGTAACGTTCGGCGGCCCATTCACCCAAATCGATGAGGCGGCAACGCTCACTGCAGAAGGGCCGCCAGCGCGACTCGGGCGTCCAGGGCACCAAACGTCCGCAAGTCGGGCATTTCACTTCCCGCAGCGGAGATTTCCCCTTCATCGCCCTCCCCCCTCACAAGGCGCAGCGGCTGACCCGGAAGACGATGTCCTCCTCGGCCTGGGGACCCTTGCCACCACGGGCATCGAAGGCACGGAAACGCACACTGTAACGCTGACGCGCCCCGCTGGGCTCGGCATAGTAATCCAACGAGGCGGGCACGAAGAAACGGATCAACTGAAAATTGGCATCCGCCTTGAGGGTCTCCTGGAAAAATCCCCCCTCGGCGGTCACCGTGCGCGGGGTGGCACTGCCGCGCAACAGGTCGAGTACCTCCGCCAGCCCCTCCTCCAGCGGAGCAAAGGCCCCGAACCACTGATCCAACTGATTCCGGCGCGCCTGGGGCGGGCGATTGGCCCAGTGATAATAGGCCGGCAGATCGAAGCTGCACGCGGCCCCTGCGGTGGTCATCCGCTGATGGATGGCCAGCAACAACTCGTGATCGCGCAACTCCTGGGCAGCGGAATCCCCCTCCCGCAACCGCCGCCCGAGACGCTGCAAGCGATTCAAGGTCACCTCGAGACTGCGATCGTCCACCCCCGGGCGACCGATGTAACGTTTCAAGGCAGCGTGCAACCGATCCAGTTCCTGAAGCAATTCCTTGCGCACATCCAGACGGGAGCAGGTCTCCAACAGATCCAGCAACACCCCCATGGCGGCACGACTGTCCCAGGGGTCGTCTCCGGCACGGTAATGCGCCCCCGCCTGGAACAAGGCCTCCAGACGCAGCAACAATCGCATGCGCTCGTTCAAGGGCAGCTCGTAGACCACCCAGCGATCCTCGGCGGTGAGATCCAACACCGGGCGGGCAGGGGCAGTGATGGATGACGGCTCGGGGGGCTCGGGGGGCTCGGCAGGTGCGACCGCTTCGTTCCCGGCCTCCCCCGACTCCTCCTCCCCCTCTGGGCCGGCCTCGGCCAGGCGTAGATAACGCCGATGGAGGGCATCCACCTGCTGATACAAGGCCTGTAGATCGTCATCGTTGACGATGAGATCATCGGCGACCCCCAGACGGGTCTCCCGATCCACCTGAACCGCCATGATGGCGCGCACCTGGGCCTCGTCCACCCCATCGCGGGCACACACCCGGCGGATCTGCGCCTGAGGGTCGGCGTCCACCACCAGGATGCGGTCCACCAGATCCTGCTGACGGGTCTCCAGCAACAACGGGATCACCAGAATGGCATAGGGGGCATCGACCACCTGGGCCAGCCGCTCTTCCATGCGTTCACGGATGCGGGGATGGAGGATGTTTTCCAACCGCCGCCGTGCCGCCTCGTCGGAGAACACCAGCCGGCGCAGGGCGGCCCGGTCCAGCCGTCCCTGCTCGTCCTGCACCTCGCGCCCGAAGGCGTCGAGGATCTCACGCAGCGCCGGCTGACCCGGCAGGGTGAGTTCACGGGCGATCTCATCGGCATCGATGACGGCGGCACCCAGTTCACGGAAGCGGCGCGCCACCTCGGACTTGCCACTGCCCACCCCGCCGGTGAGCCCCACCACCAGCTGGGGACGCCCCGCCACCGGCGGCTCGCGCTCCTCCCCCGCCACTTCGCCGGCAGGGCTCACCCGCCGGCGAAAAAGCGAAAATAGGCTTGAATAAGGGTTTCTCCCCATAACATGGCCACCCAACCGGCCCCGGCCAGAAACGGGCCGAACGGGATCGGAAGTTGTCGGTCGCGGCCACGCAGCAGGATCAAGGCGATCCCCACCAGCGTGCCGAGCACCGAAGACAGGAACACGATGAGGGGCAGGGCCTGCCAACCGAGCCAGGCACCCAGGGCGGCGAGAAGCTTGAAATCGCCGTGTCCCATCCCCTCTTTACCGGTGGCGAGTTTAAACAAGTGCATCACCGACCACAACACGAGATAACCACCCACCGCCCCGAGAATGGCCGCCTCCGGGCCGGTGAACACCCCGCTCAGACTCCACAACAACCCCAGCCACAACAACGGCTGGGTGATGGCATCGGGCAACAGTTGATGATCCAGATCGATGAGGGTGAGCACGATGAGCGGCCACAACAGGCTCCAGGCGGCCACGGTCTCCCACGACCAGCCCAGTCTCCAGGCGGTCACGGCGGTGAGCAGGGCGGTGAGCAGCTCCACCACGGGATAGCGCCAACTGATGGCGCCGCCGCAGGCACGGCAACGCGCCCGCAGCAGCAGGAAACTCACCAAAGGGATGTTCTCCCACGGGCGCAGGCGATGGCCGCAATGGGGACAGCGCGAAGGCGAGGCCACCCACCCGGGTGGGGGAGTCTCTTCGCTGCCTTCCTGGCCCTGGAGCCAGGCCTGGCATTCCTGTCGCCAGCGGTACTCCAGACGGGGGGGCAGGCGCAGGGCGACCACATTGAGAAAACTGCCCATCAACAGCCCCAGCAGGGCGCTGGCGGCGAGGAACCACGCCGGCTCGGCAGCGAGGAACTGAAACACCGTCACGTTCAGATCGCCTGCCCCATCTTGAAGATGGGCAGATACATGGCCACCACCAAGCCGCCGATGAGCACCCCGAGAATGGCCATGATCAGCGGTTCGATGAGGGTGGAGAGACCGGCGACGGCATCGTCCACCTCTTCCTCGAAGAACTCGGCCACCTTGGCGAGCATGGCGTCCAGCTTGCCCGATTCCTCACCGATGGCCACCATCTGCACCACCATGGTGGGAAACACCCCCGCCTGGCTCATGGCCATGTTGAGGGTGCGGCCGGTGGCCACCTCCTCGCGGATCTTGCGAATGGCATCGCGGTAGAGACTGTTGCCGGCGGCGTCGGCCACCGATGCCAGCCCTTCCACCAACGGCACACCGGCGGCCAGCATGGTGGAGAGGGTGCGGGCGAAACGGGCGATGACGGCCTTGCGGACGATGTCACCCAGCACCGGGACCTTGAGCATCCAGCGTTCCAGGGCATCGGCGAAGGCCTGGGAGCTGCGCTTGAGATGAACGAAACCGTAGCCGGCAGCGAACAGGCCAGCAAAGATCCACAGCCAGTAAGCCTGGAAGAAGGCCGAGAGATCGAGAACGAAGCGAGTGGCCGCCGGCAGTTCGCCGCCGAAACTCTCGAACAGGGACTCGAACTGGGGGATGACATAGAGTAGCAACACCACGGTGATGACGAAGGCGACGACGAGAATGGCGGTGGGATAGAACAGGGCCTTTTTCACCTTGCCCTTCAGCGATTCGGTCTTTTCCTTGTAAGTGGCCAGCTTGTCCAACAGCGCCTCGAGGATCCCCGCCTGTTCGCCGGCATGGACGATGCTGCAGTAGAGATCGTCGAACAGCCGCGGGTGCCGCCGCAGGGCCTGGGAGAGTGACTTACCCGCCTCCACATCGCTCTTGATGGTCTGGAGAAGATTGGCCAGGGCGGGATTGTCACTGCCTCGGGCCATGATGTCGAAGGCGGCCACCAGAGGCACGCCGGCACCGATCATGGTGGCCAGCTGGCGGGTGAGCACCGCCACGTCCTTCGCCGTCACTTTGCCCTTCTTTTGAGCGGAGAACAGCGGCTGCGCCTTCTTGCGGATTCGCAACGGGGTGATGCCCTGGCGGCGCAGTTCCGCCTTGGCCACCACCAGGCTGGGGGCGCGCAGTTCGCCCTTGACCCGCTTGCCCTTGCGATCCGCCCCTTCCCATTGGTAAACGGCTGTCTTGGTCGCCATCAGTTCCTCGTCACACGTTCCACCTCGGCCAGGGAGGTGATCCCGGCCAGTACCTTGTCCAGTCCGGCACGGCGCAGATCGATGACCCCATCGCGGACCGCCTGTGCACCGATCTCATGGAGCTGACCGGACTCCAGCACCATCTGCCGCATCGGTTCGGTGAACGGCATCACTTGATAGATCCCGGTCCGCCCCCGATAACCCTCCTGGCAACGACCACAGCCCACCGGTTCGTAGATCACCGGCGAGGCGGCGGCCTCCTCGGGAGACAGGCCGGCCTCCTCCAGGGCCTCGGGCGGTAACCGCAGCGGCCGCTTGCAGTGGTCGCACAACTTGCGTACCAAGCGT
>JALSHN010000043.1 GCA_026982215.1 Gammaproteobacteria bacterium | reverse complement strand
AGGCAGCAACGCCCTGGGCTCGGGCATGCGCCACAGCCACGGTGCCGCCACCAGCACCACCAGCACGGCCCACATCAGCCGCCGCCGGGCAGGGCTCAACCACAGCCCTGCCGCCAGCAACACCCCTACGCCACACACCAAAGCCGCCGCCGTACCCCAGGCCGGAATCACCGCCAGACCGGCCAGCAACGCCCCCAAGGCACCACCGACACTGTTCGCCGCATAGAGCCGCGGCCCCGCTTCCGCCGCCTGCCCCGACGCGCGTGCCAACAGCGGAAACCACAACCCCAGCGCCAGCGTCGTAGGCAACATCACCAGCAACAACACCCCGCCCTGGAGCAACACCGCCTCCGCCAGACTGTCGAAGGACCACCGCTCCACCCAAGTGCCCAACAACGGCAATGACGCCAGACTCCCCAAGGCCGAGAAGGCCACCAGCAACGGCATCCACGTCAGCGCCGGGCCCAGCGGCAGGCGACGGGCCCCCAGACTGCCCAGCCCCACGCCCACCAGATAAGCGGCCAGAATCACCGCCATCACATATTCGGTACGCAGAAAGATCAGGCCGAACAAGCGCGCCCAGGCGATCTCCAGCATGATCGCCCCCGCCCCCACGATCCCATACAACAACACCCAGGCAGGTGGAACAGAAACCGCGGCAGAGCCCCGCCGTAGCGGCGGACCCTCCTCATCCGACAACTTCGAAGCGGCCCACCAGCCCAGCCCCCCGGCCGACAACCCCAAGACCGCCATGGCCCACATCGCCCCCTGCCACCCCAACCAGGGCAGCCACAACAACGGCAGCAAAGCCCCCAACACCCCTCCCAAGGTGTTCCAGCCATACAAACGCCCCAGATCGGCCCCCTCGTCCCGCCAAGCCCGCACCAACACCGTGAAGGCCGCTCCCAAAGCCAGGGAAGGCAAGGTCAACACCACGCTGGCCACCACGGCCTCCAGACCCCACCAAGCCAGCGGGCCGAACAACGACGCCCACCCCCCCCACCAAGGCGACAGGCCGCGGAAGACCCAAGGAAGCAGGAGCATATACGCCGCCACCGCCAACTCCACCACGGCAAAAAAACGCAAGGCAGCGCGACGTCCCAAAGGCCAGCGCAGACCCAAGGCGCTTCCCAGCCCCAAACCCAGGAGAAAAGCAAACACCGCGATGAGCACACCAACGTTGCTCACCCCAAACTGCAAGCCCAACCATCGGGCCCAGAGGATTTCGTACCCCAGAGCAGCGGCGCCGGAAAAGAAATAGGCCGTGAGGACCGTAGCAACCGTGGCCCGAGGAAACGACATGAATCAGAAGGGGAAGAACCAGACCGTCGCCGCCACCGCGTGCGCCAAGGCCAAGGTGAACGTCAGACCGGCAGAAACCATGTGCCCCACGAACCAGGGCTTCTCGAACAACACCATCCCCACCCCGAAGACCACGGTGAGGATCAACAGCAACAACAACAACACCCCCATGTAGAAGAGGATCTGGTGCTTTTCCTGTTCAGTGAACATCTCACGGTCCACCTCCTCCTCCACGAAGGGCTTGAGCACCTGCAGCGAATCGCTGGCGGCCTCACTCTCCTGTTGCGCCACGGCCGGGGCCATCAGACCAAACCACAACAGTAACAGCGGCAACCATCGCCCGCTCATCGCACCGCCCTCACTCGCTGTTGGATCCCGCATCATCCGATGGCGAAGGCTTCTTCACCGCATAATACCAATACAGCACCATCAAAATAAAAAATGGCAGTAACACCACCACCGCCAGTCCCAGGAAAATCATCCACGGCGTGTCGATGGTGACCCGCAGATAACGATAACTGTCCAAGGCCCACGTCGCGGTGGGGAAGCCTCCCAACACCCACGCCAGCCACAACCAAGATATCCTGCGCAGTCCGCTGTTCATCAACGCCCCTCTTCCACATCCGCGGCACAACGAAAACCAAAGAAATCCGAAGCGTTTCTCGGCAAGGAATAATTGCGGTGATAGGCAGCGGTGGAGAAGGGATCGCTCTTCCAAGAGCCTCCCCGCAACACCTTGTAATAGACGTTCTCCACCAACTCCAGATCCGCCACCCCCTGGCTTCGGTCCTTGGCGCTCTTCACCACCGGAACCTTCACCGTGAACAAAATACTCGGGGCCTCGGAACCGGGATAGGGTTTGAAATCGTCATTGGTCCACTCGAAAACGTTGCCGGCCAGGTCATACACCCCATAGGGGCTCACCCCATCGGGATAGGCGGTCACATCGGTGGTCGAACCGACACTGTAGTAAGTATTCAACCGCCGGGGATCCATGTGATTGCCCCATGGCCAACGCCGACCGTCGGTCCCGCGCGCCGCCTTCTCCCACTCCAGCTCACTGGGAAGGCGCTTTCCGGCCCATTGGCAATAATCACGGGCATCGAACCAGGACACCATGGTCACCGGATGAAACAATTTACCCTCCGGGATCTGCCCCCCCTCCCAATCCAAAGGCGGATTGTGCCCGGTGATGGCCACGAAACGGGCGTACTGCGCCACCGTCACCGGATATTTGTCGATCTTGAAAGTTGGTAGAAATACCCGGTGCTGCGGCTTATCCTGGGGATCGGCCGATTTCAAATCAGTGCCGACGATGAATTCCCCCTCGGGGATGAGCACCATCCGCTCCAGCTCCGCCCACTGATCGTGCGTCAGCAGGCCATCGACCCACTCCCGATTGAAGGCGATCCTATGCCCTTTTTGCTCATGCAAGGCATGTCGCACGATGTCCTCGCCGGCGGCCCGCAGTTTCTTGTCCATCTCCGAGAGATCGTAGGTGGCACGGGCACGCATCTCTTCCATACGGATCGCCCCCAGCTCGATGACATGCCAACTCCCCCCAATCATCGCCAAGGCGAGTGAAGTCACCAAAGTGGCGTAGAGAAATTTCTTGCGCGCCTGGCGCTGTTCGGGTGTCAACTGCACCCGACTCTTCACCGGTCTCTTCATCACTAGGAAGCTGCTTCGTCTCGCCCCTTATGAGGCATCCCGATCGGAACTCTGTTTGTAGAGCAAGTGTTTGGGGGTTCGCCCATAGATGCGTTTATTGAAGATCTCGCCCAACACCCCACCGATCCCCCCCGCCTCCATGGCCAGGATCACCACGAAGCCCCACCAGCCCATGGGCATGAGCTGCGCCCCCTCAGGTATAGGCAGGATATTGGCCATTTCGTAATACTGATACGCTGCCACGATCAACGGTGGCAAATAGGCATACCATTTCCCGCCTAGACCATAGATGAACGACACCGCGATTCCGGCGATCACCGGCACGATGAAGACCTGGGTAAACCAGATGGGATTGAAGGTCTCCAGCCCATAGTACAGTTCCAGGCGCTGCCCCAGGAGCTTGTTCCCTATGAAGACGATGAGACAACCGACACCCAGGGCGACGAAACCGGTGATCCAACGCCGTGGGTTGAACTGCGGCTTGGGCCCGATGGGGTGCCCCTTCCACGAGGTTTTATTCTGCGACTCCATAGAGTTTCTCACGCTCGACCCGCTTGACTTCATCCAGATACCAGTCCTCTACCTTCAAACTGGCAAGATACTTGGCGAGAATGCGCCGATCCGCCTCCGGCATATGCGCATAGGAAGGCATGCGGTATTCCGGTTTCAATCGTGTCGGCAGGATGGATTGGGGGTTCTCCGAAGAGAGATACTCATAGAGCCAGGCCTCGGTTTTCAATGAGCCGATACCATCCAAAGGAGGGGCTGGAACCGACTGCATCACATTCCTCGTGCCCCACAGCGTATGACAATCCTTGCAATCGTATTGTTTGATCAAGAAAGCGGCCCGATCCCGCACCTCTACCGAAGCCTCACTGTAGAACGGGATACGCATGTCTTTCTCGTCGATGTCCTTGAGCTGCACCAGCTTCCAGACACCACCGAGCAATACCACGGCCGCAATCCCAAACAAAATCCCCTTCTCCCCCTTCTTCACGCCACAGCTCCAGTAAAAAAGCGATTTTCATTTCTCCACCCACCGGGCGGAGGCAGGTTCAAACGACCTTATGTTTTTTCTGTTTTTTCTGTTCTTCCAGTTCTTTGAGCTTCATTTCCCGCTTCTTTATCTGTTCCTTCAGTACCTTACGGGCTTTCTCGAATTCCTCGGGATCCATCTTCTCACGATCGTTCTCATCGAAGACCAGGTATTTGATGTCTTCATCGAACTGGTCGTTCTTGGCGGCCCAGCGAATGGCGAAGATTACCGCCACGATGATGAGGACCCCTGTGATCAACCAGATGTAAATCGTCCAGCCATCGGGCAACGCCTGTATCGTTTCATTCATGACACCACCTCGTCCATATCAAAACAAATAACCATGGAGCATCTGAAGTGCTCCGAAGACCACCGCTCCGATCACTCCCAGCGCAATCCAGGCAAACAACACCACCTCACCCTTTTTGAGGCTCTTGCGGCTGTAGACCAGATAAGCGATCGAGATCCCTATGAAGATCAAGATCGAAAATACCAGGAAATAAAACATCCACTGGCTGAATTGCTGGCTGAACACGCCCTCGACGCCAGTGATACTTTCAAATCCAGGTCGGTTTTCCATACCTTAGTTGACCCAGTCTCAGGGGGAAAGTTCGTTGCAAAGAAAAAAGGCCGCCACATCGCTGTGGCGGCCATATCAACTCAAAAACAATTACTTACTGTACTCATCCGTCGGCGGATTCGTCTTGTCGTAGTCATCCACGAAGAAGCTGTAGATGAACGGGGCGATATAGACGAAGAGAATCACGCCCAAGAGCACCAACGGTCCGTTGTCGAGATCAATCATCGCTACACCTCTCCAATCAATGGCCTTCGTGGGTAGGCTGCCAAGTGTACGGCGGCAGACGCTTCACAACGATCAGGACCGCCACACAGAAGGCAATGATATAGAACACATCAATGGTATAGCCCTTGTCCCACCAGGGTTGCTTGCGTTCACGACGACCGTCGGGAAGCAGGTTACCCTCGAAATTGGCGAGAACCACCTTGTTCCCGACGACAAAATACCAATCGAGAGGCTCACCCTGCTGCTTCAGCTCCAGCACCTGGGGCTTGATCATCCGCAGATCGTCCATCTCCACCGGATGGCGCTCCAGATGCGGGATGAGGTGCGAATATTCGGATTTGGAGAAGACGATACTCTCCATCCGCTTCATCCGCTCCTCATCAGTGGGCAACGCCTGGATCTCCGGCGTATCCATGAGCTGAATGTAGGGCTCATAGATGGCGGCGGTGGGACGCTGCCCCCACAGCGGGAAGGTGATCATGAAAGCCGTGATGATGGTGAGCACCAACAGCCCTACCACCGGCACGGGCAAGCGGTTGTTGTCTTCCGTGATCCCGCCCAACGGCTCGGAGTTCCAGAGCTGCTTGGCACGCTCGTTCTGCTCCTCGTCGGTGAGCGTATACAAGGGATTGTCGAATTTCCAGCCCATCTCTTTGTCTCCCTCTTGTTTATTTCAAGAACATGATGAAATCGATGAGCTTGCGCGCTTCGCTATCCGGATGAGGCTCGGGAACCTCGGGGGGATAGACCCGCTTGCCTTCGACATACTCATCGAACTCGGCCCGCCAGCGGTCATAATCGATCTTCTGACCGTTGGCATCCACCTCACCCCAGAGATAGTCGTAGCGGGGCATGATGGAATGGGGCTGGACCAGACGGGGATTGAAGAAATGGAGCTTCATCCATTCCCTGGAAGAGTTGCGGGACGCCACGTGCAGCAAGTCCGGCGCCTTGCGGTCGGAACCAAAGGCCGTGGGCGACTCGCCATTGAAGTCACCGAGCATCGGCGGGGCGCCGAAGTACTGCCAGTCCTGGGTCTGTTCGGGCAACAGAG
>JALSHN010000042.1 GCA_026982215.1 Gammaproteobacteria bacterium | reverse complement strand
AGCGCGGCAATCCAGTGGGGGATAGACAGTGACCCGCGTCCGCCCGGGGATCAGCACCGCCGCCACCACCAATCCCCGGCCACGTACCCCGTCCACCCGGGCGGGCAACAACGGACAGGCCGCATGTTCGGCCAGCCGCACCGCCCCCGGCTTGATGCGCGGCGCGACATCCCGCCCCGGCACATGGATGCGCCCTTGAGGGAAGATGGCCACCACCTCCCCGGCGCGCAAGGCGCGCAAGGCCTCACGCAACGCCGCCTCGGGGCGATGACTGCGGTCTACCGGAATGCAGCCCACGGCCCGGAACAACCACTGCAGCCCGAAGCGCTGGTATTGTTCACGCGCGATGAGAAAGCGCAACGGCCGCCGGGCGCTGGCGATGAGCAGCAACGGATCGAGCCCGGAGAGATGATTGGCCGCCACCACCGCCGGACCGCGCGCCGGCAACGGCAGAACGTCACCACGCAACCGGTGGTAACGACGGCAGAACACGCGGTTCAACCCATCGAGCCGATTCAGCCAGCGCGCCCCCCAATCGGCCTCGGCGAGCGCCTCCAGACGCCCCATGGCCCAGCGCCACCCCCACCAGACCACCAGCGCCGCCCCCGCCCACACCACCCCTTCCATCACACGACCGTCCTCTGTTTCCCTGCGGCGAGGTTAACAGGCAGACCCGCGCCGGGCATCACTCCCCTTGACCGCCCTCAGCCCCCGCTTCCGCCTCGGCCTTGGCCTCCTCGAGACGATCGGCGATGTCCTCGAATCCCGCCACCTGGGCGCTCTTGAGGGCATCCATCCCCTCGGGCGTGGTCTCGTCCACCTTGGCCCCGGCACCGAGCAACACCTCCACCACCGCCTCGGCACCACGGGAAGCGGCCAACATCAACGGCGTCAGACCGGCGGCGGTCTTGGCATCCACCTCCGCCCCGGCGGTGAGCAGCATCCGCACCACCTCCACCTTCCCCTGTTCCGCGGCCCAATGCAGCGGAGTATAACCGCGAGCGTCGGCCTGCTTGGGATCGGCGCCATGGCGCAACAACAGCCGCACCACATCCTCATGTCCCCCGGCCACCGCCAGCGCCAACGGGCCGCGACCGGTCACATCCACCGCCCCCACATCGGCACCGCTCACCAACAGCAGCTCCACCAGGTTCAAATCCCCCCGTTGCGCGGCGATCATCAACGCCGTGCGGCCACGGGCGTCCTTGGCATCCGGATCGGCACCGGCGGCGATCAAGCGCATCGCCACCCACTGGTTGCCGAAAAAAACCGCCTGCATCAGCGCGGTACGGCCTTTGGTGTTGGCGGCATCCACCTCGGCCCCAGCGATCAATGCCGAATCCACTCCCGAAAGACGCCCCCCCGCCGCCGCCTGGCGCAGACTGGCATTCCAGTCCGTCGGCTCAGGCGACTGCGCCCAAACCAACGAACAGCACAAAATCGACGACAACAACCAGCGACCTCGCATACACACCTCCTGGCCCCTCATCGACCAGACGACTCAAGGACTTGACCGATGACAACGAAATCCCGCTTGACTCCCACGCCCAATACACCTACAGATAATAGGAATACGGGCCGTGGGGGATGGATCATGAAACGGGGCGTACACAGGCTACAGCCGCGCAATGAAGGCAAACTCACCTGGGGAGAGATCAAGACCCTGCTGGAACAGGCCGGCATTCGCGACGAAGACGAGATCGACCGCATCGACATCTCCTGGGGGGCCCCGGAAGAGCTGGAATGCGTCTACGACGAAGACTTCGGCTGGCGCATCACCCTCTGAGCCCTTCCACGACCACGAAAACTCCGTGGTTGCCCCAAGCACCGTTTTCCGGAGGTGGGGCCATGCCCCCAAATCTGCCCCCGAATTCCTCCGGTCGTCAATGGATGCCCCCAGACATCACCGGACAAAAGAAAGGCCGGAAGCCTTGATTCCTCTTGGCTTTCCGGCCTTCTTCGGACGTTCTTGGATAAGCTGATGGTGGCTACGGGTGGACTCGAACCACCGACCCCATCATTATGAGTGATGTGCTCTAACCAACTGAGCTACGTAGCCGGATGGGACGCGGAATTCTCCCCACCCAGCCGAGGGTTGTCAAGCCCCTTTCCGGGGTGGGAACGGCTCGAGCGGCTCGCCATTTTCATCCACCTCCGGGTACTCCAGACCATGTCGCCGACAGTAGTCCACCAGCTCGGGGTGGGTCCACTCGAACAAGGTCCGCCGATAGATCTGCGGGTCCAACCGCGGCCGGTCGTAGAGACCGGCGGCCTCGCGCTGGCGCTGGGCCTCGTAGAGGATCACCGCGGTGGCCACCGAGACATTGAGGGAGACGATCATCCCCACCATGGGTATGGTGATGTGGGCATCGGCCCGGGCGAGAGCGGTCTCGGAAAGGCCGTACTTCTCCGCCCCGACGATGATGGCGGTGGGACGGGTATAGTCGATCTCCCGAAAATCCACCGAGCGCTGGGAATAATGCGCCGCCAGGCACTGGAAACCCCGCCCCTGGAGCTCGGCCATGGCCTGCTCCAGGTCGGGGTGGGTGCGCAGGCCCACCCACTTGCCACCGCCGGCGGAGCAATCGTGGTGGATTCCGATGTTGGGCGCAGCCACCGCGTGAACTTCGAACAACCCCACGGCATCGGCGGTGCGCATCACCGCCGACAGATTGTGAGGTTTGTGCACCCGGTCCATGAGCACGGTGAGATCGGGCTGGCGCCGGTCCAGCGCCGCCTTGAGCCGCGCCAGACGGCGCTCGGTGACCATCAGCCGTAGTAGTCCGGCTCGTTACCGGGCTTCCACTTGATGTTGCACCCCAGTGAGGGTTTCTGGTCCTCGGGGATGGGGCGGCCGGCCAGCAGGGCATCGGCGGCGGCACGCAGATCCTTGCCGGTTACCGGCTCGTCGTTGCGCGGACGGGCATCGTCGAACTGGCCGCGGTAGACCAGTTTGAAGTCGCCGTCGAACAAGAAGAAATCCGGCGTACAGGCGGCCTGGTAGGCCTTGGCCACCTTCTGACTCTCATCGAACAGATAGGGGAAGGTGTAACCGCGGGCCTTCACCTCTTCGATCATCTTCTCCGGGGCGTCGTCGGGATAGTTCTCCACATCGTTGGCGTTGATGGCCACGATCCCCAGGCCCCTGTCCTGATATTCCTCGGCGAATCGGGCCAACTCGTCGGCAATGTGTTTCACATAGGGGCAGTGATTGGAGATGAACATCACCAGCAGCCCCTTCTTGCCCTTGAAATCGTCCCGGCAGACCGTCTTCCCCGTGGCCGGCTCGGGCAGGCAGAAATCGGGGGCCTCGGTGCCCAGATCGATCATGGTGGAGGGCGTGCGCGCCATTTTCTGACTCCTTGACTCTGAAATCCGTGGAGGCGGCGATTTTAACATTCCGTCGGCGTGGTTCAATTGACCCCGCCCCCATGAAGCATTCCCCTGAGAAGGCAGGACTTTGTATCATGGGCCCTCATCCACGAACCCAGCAGGAAAGGCCCGGCCATGCACCGACTCAACGCGTTGATAATTATTTCACTAATCACCTTCAGCGCAACCGCAGACGAGCGCCATTGGGGCGTGGAGATCAACCCCTATCTGCTGGTAGGCAGCATCGTGGATGGAGAAGCGAACTGGCTCGCCGGCGGCATCTCCCGTTTCCTCCCGGAAAGAAAACTGGAACTGCATACACCCGTTTTCTACCACGGGCGCGGTGGGGATCACGACCTCATCCTTGGCTTCTCCATGCGTCGCTACTTTCCCAAAGCCGGACGCGGTCTGTTCCCCACCCCCGAGGAGACACGGGTGGAGTCCTGGTTCAAACGCGCCATGGAAACCCTGACAGGGCTGATCTTCCCCGGCTATCAGTCACCTGGCGTACGGCCGTTCATCGGCATCACCACCCGTCTCTACCATAGCCGCAGCACCTTCGAAGACGCCACCCGCCTGGGCCTCGGCGGCACGGTGGGTGTGCGCTGGTTCTCCTCCCAACACTTTTACTGGGGCGCCGACGTGACGCTCGGGCGTTACCTGGTGGGCGACACCGAGGCCTACGCCGCCGTGGACCGGTTCATCCTGCCCCCTTACGATGGCGGCAAGATCATGGCCGACTTCACCTTCTTCCAGTTCGGGTACCGCTTCTAGCACCGCACCCCATTCGGCAACGGACACCCCCTGGACATAGAGCACCAACACGGTATAATTTTTTACATAAACCCTAACCAAGAGAAGGGAACCACCGCTCTAGGAGGAGGAGACGTCGTGGCCTACTCCAGACGAAATCGAGTCGCACTGCTTGCTGTCTTCGTCAGCCTTCCCCTGGGTGCCGCCCCCACCGATTCCGGCGATTTCTCACCCCTGGCCAGCCGCATCGGTTTCGATACCCTGGCCCCCGGTCAATATCTCTCTGACCAGTTTCTCAATCGAGGGGTACGCCTCAGGGACACCACTGGACGTCCCCTACGGGTGATCTATCCCCAAACACTGGGGCTGGACACCCAGACTCCGCAAGGCGCAATTCAATCACGCTTCATCCTGCCTTCCCAAGGACAGGACCTCATCACCGGCCCCTCCTCCGCCGGCATCGTCATCGATTTCACCACCGGCCAGGACCGAGTGGGATTCTATTTTGCCGGCTACGACAACAACGCCAGCGGCGTTCTCCATGCCTACGATGCCGACGGTAATCTCCTGGATAGTGTGAGCGTCACCGCCAAGGACCCCGGCGTCACCAATTTCATCGGCATCGATCACAAACCCGGTACTATCCGCCGCGTCGTCTTTCAACAAAACGGCGTGGAACTCATCGACGAGCTGATCTTCGAACCCGGGCCTTCCTCTTCCGAGGAGGCCCTGGAGCAAGCTCTGGATGAGGGGCGCACACGTGCCGAGCGATTGGCCGCCGTGGACGAGCTCATGCTCTATCCCAGCCCAGCCGCGGTGGAAGCCTTGCGTAAACTGGCCAACGATGAGGACGACCCCGATGTTTACCTGAGAGAGCGCGCTGTAATCGCCTTGGAACAGTTGTACGCCTACGAGGCCCTGCCAGATCTGTTGCGACTGGGACGTCATACCCATCGCCCCCTGGCCCTGGCCGCCTACAACGCCGCCTGGACCCTCCGTCAAGCCTTCCCCCCACCCGACCAGCCCGAGCTGACCCTGGAACTGCTCAAAAACTTCCTCGATCCTGACGATGGCTACCTCAAGGTACTCATCCGAGGCGTCATCAGCGCTGGAACGCGCATCGAGGTAGAAGCAAGCCTCGCGGGCGGCAAAGGGGCGATCCAACCACGCCGGAACTTGGTCTTTCTGGATAGCAACGATGAGTTTCGCTATTCCGGCCCCATCACCGCCGGAAAAACGGTGGAAATGATACGAGAGATCTGGTTCGATGTGGCCGATCGTCCCCAAGATCCTCTGGTCGTTCAGCTGCGTCTCAAACGCATCATCAGCCCGAGAGACGACCAACGGATCGCCGATTTCATCACTCACCAGGCCCGACTGCACATCGACCCCAAAACGGGCACCGCAATCACCCCCACGGACGATCTGGCCCTGCCAATCCATGAAGTCCTGGGAGGGCCCAAACAATGACAGCGCGTCTGTACGCTTGTGTGCTCGTCCTGGTGCTCTTCGCGCCCTCCCTGCATGCGGTGGAATTCATTCTCAGTGGTCAAGTGGTCTTCGAAGACGGCCGCATTCCCGTTTCATCCGGCACCGGCCCGGGCATCTCCACTCTGGACCCTGACACCGTGGTACTGAAACCCGCCCGTAACATCAAAATCTGGGTAGGTGACGAAAATGGCGGTGCCATGGGGCGCACCGACAGCGAAGGACGCTTCCGGTTCCCCGTGAACTGGCCTGCCGGAACCTCCTTCACCCTGCGGATGGAGGTAGAAAACCGCTGGGTGAAGCTCTGGGCCGATTTGGACTGCGTCAACGAACGCTTCGTCTACCGACACGACGTCCGTGCCACCGCACCCACCCTTCCCAGCAGCACTCTCAACATCGGCATTATTCGCGTGGCCGCCCGCAATCAGTTCATGGAAGTGGGCCAGTGTTTCGGCAGCACCCACACCAACCCCGTCTCCTTCGCCGCTGCCTTGAACGTCAACGAAATGATCCGTCTATTGTTCGACGATGTACAAGCGAACCGCGACCCGGAGGAAGGCGACGACCTGGGACAGGTATGGGTGGAATACTGTGACAATAGCTGGAACTCTTTCAACGGTCTGTTCAACGAGATTTATCTCACTTGCGCCAACTACGAGGATGCGCGAGGTCTCGATTTCGGGTTCATCGATGAAACCATCGGTCATGAATACGGTCATTTTGTGGTTTCCGAGATCGGCAGTGCCGACATTCGCATCGACAGGAAACATTTCTTCTGCACCGAGATCGACACCACCTTCTCCAATGACCCTGAATTCGCTTGGTCCGAGGGCTTTCCCACCTACCTTGCCGCCCGCATCACCGCCCTCCAACCCGACATGAACACCCAGCGACGTGGACTCGATGCCACCGGGGTGGACCGCTTGTGCGGCTATTACGGCAGCGACATCACCTGGGTGGACGACGACGAAGAACGCTGGATCGCCGTCGCAGCCCACATCACCACCATCTTGTGGGATATCGCCGACGGCCTCGGCTCCGGTCTCGACGAAGGGCGAGACCTTATCGATGGGGCAGCCATTGATGGCCATCGACGCATTCTGCAACTGATGGATGACGAACTGGACTCCTTCTGGGACGCCCCCGATTTGCGGGACTTCTACCAAGCCTGGGTGGAAAAATACGGTTTTGACACTGAAGACGGCAAATCCCTGCTAGACAGCCTCTTCAACATGGCCGGCATCATCCCCTACGCCGATGACTGCCCCATTTGCTTGTCCACTCCCTTCCCCTTCGTGGAACCCAGGCCGCAACCTCCTCCGTTCACCCGACCGAGCAACGACGACACCGACGCCGGACGCCCCGGCCCCTGGATGCGATCCGAGAGTCGCTTCAATCCCAGCGACCAAACCCTGGAGCTGGATCTGGCCTGGTCGGCGGCCCATAACTATTACCGCTCCCGCGAAGGCTCGGCCTCCGACCCTTCCGCTCCCGGGAGGTGGCGCTTCAGACGCACCCAAACCATTCCCATTCACGTCGGGCTCACCAACCTCGGCGTACCCAACATGCCCACCGATTTCGATGTGGAGGACGGCGGATTCGAGGCACTTTCCCTGCGAGACGCTCGTTACCGTGCCCGCCTCAGCGATGAGACACCGGAGTGGATCAGCCTCGCCTTCGCCGAAGGCGAGCCGAGCGATGTCAGCCGCAGCCTCAACCCATTCGACTTGACCTTCGACGCCCTCCAGGCCAGAGCGGGGCGCTATGACTTTACCATCAGTGTCGATTTCACCTGGGGTAATGCCGAAGAACGCCACGAGAGCCGCTGGACCGTGCCCGTGCGCCTGGAGATCCTCGACGGTATCCACGACGACCCGGATAGAGATGGCCTCTCCAGTATCGTCGAAATCTCCCAGGCCCAACTCTCCGATGACTGCCTAGACCCTCTTATCAAAGACAGTGATCGCGACTCCCTGCCCGACGGTCTGGAATTGCGTATCGGTACCGACCCTTGCCACCCCAATTCGGACGGCGATGCCCTGGACGACCGCACCGAATACGAGTATTCACAGCGGGGCTGGACCTGTTACCGCCCGGCCCACCCCGACGACAACATCGCTCCCGAGGCCGACTACGACGGCGATGGTCTCAGCAACGCCGCCGAGATCCGGTTGTGGTGGGAGCAACGACGGCGGGGCGATCTCAGCGCCTCCAACAACCCTTGCGATGCCGACAGCGACGGTGACGGCATCGAGGATGGCGAGGACAACTGCCCCGTTCACCCCAACGCCGACCAAGCCGATCAGGATGGTGATCTCATCGGCGACCTCTGCGACGACGACCGCGACGGCGACGGCATGCCCAACACGGTCGACCGCGCCCCGGACGACCCCAACCAAGGCGGCCTGTCCTTGGGTGAGGCCGCGAACCGGGATGCGGGGCTCTTTTTCGACCTCCAGATCATCCGCCAAGGTGGCCTCGACCGCCTCCTCGACCTCATCGCGCCGGCCGCCCCCGACATCGTTCCCCCGGGCTCTGGCCCCGAGCCACGTCCCATGGCCACCACCCTCGC
Source organism: Gammaproteobacteria bacterium (assembly GCA_026982215.1). Classification (GTDB taxonomy): domain Bacteria; phylum Pseudomonadota; class Gammaproteobacteria; order S012-40; family S012-40; genus S140-43. The sequence goes on along the minus strand of JALSHN010000042.1, from coordinate 22,968 downwards.
CCGAGACCCCGACGCCGAGGCCCTTGTGATCCTGGATGCCGACGGCACGGAGATCACCCGCATCCTGGGCAGTGACCTCGGACTGTCCCCAGGCAGCGGATTCGCCGCTCAGGCCTTGGTGATCGATGACCGCGACGGCGACGGCCTCTCCGAGCTGGCCGTCAGTGCCCCCCGCGCCGCCAATGATGCCGGCGAGGCCGAGGCCGGCATCTTGTTCATACTGTCCGGACGGGACCACCAGCCCTTGTTACGCCTGGAAGGCGGGATGAACGCGCGTTTGGGCACCACCCTCCTCGCCGACGGCGACCGTCTGTTGGTGGGTGCCCCCGGTGTGGGTGACACCGCGGGCGAAGTCATCGTCCTCGATGGCCTTGACATCAGCCGCCGTTGGCGCGCGGGCAAAGCCGGCGATCGTTTCGGTACCACCATCACCCTCTGGAGTGATGGGGTCGTCGCCGTGGGCGCCCCCGGCGACGATCAGGCCCGTGGCACGCTCTACCGCCTCGACCTCACTCAAGAAACGGCCTCTCCCACCCCCTTGATCCATGGTGATGCCCCAGGAGAACGCCTCGGCACAGCGACCGCTCCTGGTCCCGCCGGCACCCTTTTGGTGGGGGTCCCCGGTTTTCGGGCCAACCCCCTACAAAGTGCACCCGCTGCACGCTTCCGTCCCCGAAATCAAGACGATGCGCCCGCAGGTGCGGTCATCTTCATCGACGACAGAGGTAGGGAACAATGGCGCAGGATGGGTGCCGAGGGTGAAGAACTGGGCACCGCCCTGGTGAGTCTCCAAGGCCGAGGGCATGCCCCCCTGTTTCTGGTGGGGGCGCCTGGCGCCGACACCGAGGCGGGAAGCGACGCTGGCGGCGCCTATCTTCTGCGGTCACAAGACGGCGAGGTATTGGAGTTCATTCCCGGAGACACCCCCGGCGCGCGCCAAGGACAGCGCCTCGCCATCGCCCCCGACTTCAACGGCGATGGCCTACCCTCGATCATTCTCGGTGGCGACACCAACAGCCGCTTGCTGGAATGGGGCCGGCAACGGACCAAGGCCGACGGCCCGAACAACGGAATTGGCCAAATCCAAGTCGAAGACCCCCGCTGCTTCATCGCCACTGCGGCATGGGGCAGCAGCCAATCGCCGTACGTGGAGCTGCTGCGTCAGTTCCGCGACCGCTATCTGATGAGCCATACCCCCGGCCGCTGGCTGGTGGAGACCTACTACCGTCTCTCCCCACCCCTGGCCCGTTGGCTCGCCGAGCACGACGGTGCCCGCACCCTGGTCCGCCTGGCCCTGTGGCCGCTGGTAGGACTGGCCTGGCTCAGTCTGCAGCCATACGGTCCGCCCCTGATCCTCCTGCTCTCGGCCCTTCTGATCCTCAGGGTCAGCCGAGGATTTCGAATTGCTTGATAGCAGGTGGACCCGAGGAAGCCGAACGACGCCTTCGATACCTCTTTTTGCCGAGCCAATTGAACCTTGATCGACCATTTCACGACCCAAGGACGGACCTTCAACAAACCAACCCGAGGACCCCCCCATGTCTCCACTCCTGCGCATCCCCGTCTCGCTCACCGCCCTGGTGTTGGCTGCCTGCACCTCCGTCACCGGTGAGCAACCCTCCGCGCTCGGCAACGCCGTCGATGTCGAGATGCTCGAGTATATGAACGAGCACAACATTCCCGGGGCGACCGTGGCGGTCACCAAGAACGGCCGCCTCGTCTTCTGGAAGGGCTATGGCTGGGCCGACGTGGAAGCCAAGGTCCCCATGCAGCCCTGGCACAGGACCCGGATCGGCAGTGTCTCCAAGCTGCTCACCGCCATCGGCGTGCTCCAGTTGGTGGAGAATGGCACCTTGAGCCTGGAAGACCCGTTGTATGCCAGCACCATCTCCGTCGCCTGGACCGATGACGGCCAGCCGTTCATCGTCTCCAGCGGCGACGGAGTGCTGGCCGATGCCGGGATGTCTATAAGTGCCCTCGCCGAGGCGCCCCCCAGACTGGCAGCGAATCCGCCCTCACCTCCTGAAGACCTCCCCGATTACCCTTACCCCCCGGACTACATGAAACAAGGGGGCTACCAGCCGTTCTACCAAAAACACGTGGAGACCCTGCTCCAATGGGCGAGCCAGATTCAAGTCCAACACCTGCTGACCCACACGGCGGGCCTCCTGAGGAGCGGAGACGTCCCCAAGACCCAAACGTACTGGCAAGAAAAGGGGGAACTTCTTCCCGGGGAACTGCCTTCTTACCCCCAGATCCACGCCGCCATGCTGGCTGGTGTCAACGGCTACCCGCTGCTGTTTCCCGCAGGATCGTTCTGGAAATACTCGAACCACGGCTACGGCGTGCTCGGCCAAATCATCGCCGATCAGAGCGGCATGTCCTACGCCCAATACATGCAACAACACGTCTTCGCACCGCTGGGGCTGACCGAGATCGTCCCCGCCAATGTGCTCGATGACAAAGACGCCGTCTCTTACAAAGAAGACGACAACGGCAACTGGGTCCCCATCCCCACGAATGAAATGACCAAGCCCGTCCTCGGACTGGCCACCGGTGGCTGGGCCGCCAATGCCGGCGACCTGGTCCGCATTCTCTGCGCCATCGGCCAGATCAGCGACAACCGGCGGCTCCTATCCCCAGAGATGGCCTACCAGATGTTCATACCGCGGTTCCCCATGGCCAGCCAGAACACGCTGATGGGATGGGATGGCTATTCACCCACCGAGATGTTCTACACCAAGAACGGTGATACCCCCAAGCGGGGCGGATCGGCACGGGTCTCACATTTCCGGCCGGATACCTCGGTCTCCGTGGTGGACTCGGAGATCCAAGTAGCCGTGGCCTTCAACATCACCAGCGTGTATGACAAAGAAGGAAAGCTGCTCAAGAGCAAGGTGCCCTCCAATAAACTGCTGACCACCATCGCCAAGCTCATCGACAAGACCTCAATAGCCCCGTCCTTCGATCTGTTCCCACCCCAATCCCGCTGCCGGTGGAGCCCCGCCTTGAGTACGGAAACCTCGCCGCCGACCCGGGAGGGCTGAATGCACCCCCGCCCTTGGCCCTGGGCCAGCGGCGGGGGACGTCCCACGAAAGGCTCACCGAACGGCGGGGCGCCGCGTCCCTTCAAGCCGGCATGAGCGGCGGCTGATGGCGGTGAAGGAACCAGCGTTCCACCACCAAGCGGCGGTTGGTGAGGGGGGTCTCCAGGATCCAGCGGGCCAGGCGGCGCTTGAGGGTGGGGGGCAGCCAGGGAGCGGTGTCGGCGCCCGGCTCACCGAAGCGCTGGGCCAGACGTACGGGGTAGGCGGCCAGGCGCTCGGCGCGGGTGTCATCCACCGCCTCGAGGATCACCTCGGCGGCGATGAGGCCGGACTCCACCGCCGGGCGGATCCCCTCGCCGCTCTGGGGATAAGCCAGGCCGACGGCATCCCCCACCAGCAGCACCCCATCGGCGAACAGGCGCCTGTGTGCATGGCCGTAGAGGAGATAGGCATGCCCCCGCGGGCGGAGGGCCAAACCGGCGGGCAACAGCCCCTCGGCTTGCCAGCGGGCCACCAGCCGGTCCAGCTGGGCACTGATGTGATGACCGTTTTCCCGCCCCAGGCCGATATTGAGCCAATCACCCTTGCGGAACACCCAGGCGTAGCCGTCCAACTCGGCGAAGAAGCGCAGCTCGGGGGTATCGCCACGCAACGGGCTATCCTCCAATGCCTCCGCCGGCAGGCGCAGTTCGGCCTCTTGTGCCAATACGGTGGGCTCACCGCGCCCCGGACGCGCCCCCAGGTGACGGGCCACCGGGCAGAAATGCCCGCCGGCGCCGATGAGCCAGCGGGCCTCCAGGGTCTCTTGCTCGGTCTCGATGCGCCAACGACCTTGCCAGCGCCGAACCCGCCTCACCGCCCTTCCCAGCCACAGCGCCGCGCCGCTGTGGCGCAACAGGTAGTGATCGAATTCCCGCCGCAGGATGCCGTAGCTCACCACCTCGTCATAACGCACCTCCACCACCTTGCCGTCCACCAGGCCGCTGCGGAAGGCGGTGATGGGCTGCAACACGTTCCCCGCCGCGGCATAGGCCTTGGGGTCGATGCCGCGGGCAGCGAACACCGCCGGCGTGACCCAGCCGGCACAGACCTTGTCCCGGGGGAATCCGGCCTTATCCACCACCACCACCCGCAGACCGCCGCGCCGCAACGCCCAGGCGGCGCTGGAGCCGGCCGGACCGCCGCCCACCACGATGGCATCGATACGCTCATTCATAGAGGTGGGCACGACTCCAGGGCAGTTCCATCTGCCCACGGCGATGGAACACCACCTGGAAAAGCTGCAGGGACCCGGCCCGGAAGTTGGCCAGCGAGCCGTTGAGATAGAATCGCCAAGTACGCACGAAGGTCTCGTCGAACATCGCCCGGACCTCGTCGGCATGGGCCTCGAAGCGTTCGATCCAGTGCTCCAGGGTACGGGCATAGTGAAGACGCAGGTTCTCCACGTCCTCCACCGAGAAGCCGCTGTCGCGGAACAGGTCCATCATCTCCGCCAGGGTCGGCGGATAGGCGCCGGGGAAGATGTATTTCTGGATCCATGGTCCCAGGGGCTCGCCCCGGTCCTGGCCGATGGAGTGGATGAGACCCCGGCCGTCGGGGCCGAGTACCCGGTTCATCACCTCCCCGAGCGCGGCGTAGTTCTCCCGCCCCACATGCTCCAGCATGCCCACGGAGACGAAGACGTCGAACTGCCCGTGGATCTCCCGCCAATCGGCCTCCACGTACTCGATGCGATCCTCCAGACCTTCCTCACGGGCCCGCTCGCGGCAGTAGGCCAGTTGTTCCTTGGAGATGTTGTAGGCCGTGACATGGACACCGTAATGCCGGGCCAGATGGCGCGACAACCCACCCCAGCCGCAACCGGCCTCCACCACCCGTTCCCCCGGCTGCAGGCGCAACTTGGCCGCCACGTGATCCATCTTCGCCCGTTGGGCGGCCTCCAGATCCATGCCGGGCCGGGGATAGTAGGCGCAGGTATAGACCATCTCCTCGTCCAGCCACAGGCGGTAGAAATCGTTGCCGAGATCGTAGTGGTGATGCACATTGTGGCGCGAGCGGCGGGGATCGTTGCTGGGCGCGGAGCGCACCCGCAGCAACAGGCGTTGCCACGCCGGCCGGCCCTCGCGAATCCGGCGTAACTCAAGACCCCGATAGATTGTCTCGATGAGCGCGGCCAGATCCCCCACCACGGTGATGTCACCGCGGACGTAGTCTTCACCGAAATGCAGCAGGGGGTTGGCCACCAGCCGCCATAGGGCGGGACGGCGCTGAAACACCACATCGAAACAGGCCTTGCTCCCCTGGGGGAGGACGACACTGCCATCCCAGAGGACGAAGCGCACCGGTGGCTCGCCCAACTGTTGCAGCATCCAGCGGGCGAGCCGACGTTCCAGGGGGACGGTGGAGAGGGTGTTGGTACTGCCTGCGGGCTGTTTTTCCAGAGGTGCTGCCATGCCATCTTCTCCTTGAACGACGGGTAAGCAAACTGCCCGGCTGGTCCGCCGGCGTACCCTTCAAATGACCCTAGGCCAATTTCCTCTTTCCTGCCATGTCTTTCAAGGGCACAGATCGGGGGGGAGGGAAAAGCCGTGCAGGGCCTCGCGGTAATTGGCACGCTCGTAACCGCCGGGATCGGCGGCGCGCAGATAGGACATCGACCCCCGAAACGCATCGAGGTCGGGATGTTCGTGTTCCTGCATCCAGCCGTCCAGCCCTCGATGTACCTCACGCAGAGCCTCGGGACCACGTTCCAAGAGGGCCGAGGCCATCTGCACCACCTGGGCACCCGCCAGCAGGGCCTTTATGGCGTCCATGGGACGGTGGAAGCCGCCGGTGACGGCGATCTCCAGCTCCACCCGACCGGCCATCAGCGCCGCCCAGCGCACCCTCAGCAGGGACTCCTGAGGGTGGGAGAGCTGAATGCGCGGCACCACGACCCGGCGCAGCAGATCGATGTCGGGTTGATAGAAACGGTTGAAGATCACCACGGCGTCGGCCCCGGCCTGGGCCAGACGGCGGGCGAAATGCAGCGGTGCGCTGAATTGCGGCCCGATCTTCACCGCCAAAGGTAAGGTCAGCTCCCGGCGCAGGGCCCGGACCACCTCCAGATAACCGGCCTCCACCCGCTCGGCACTCACGCGGGGGTCGGCCGGAATAGCGTAGAGATTGAGCTCCAGAGCGTCGGCCCCGGCGCGGGCGATGAGACGGGCATGCTCCAGCCAGCCGGAAGCGGAGACCCCGTTCAAACTGGCGATCACCGGGATCTCCAAGGCGGCTTTGAGGGCGGCGATCCGCTCCAGATAGTCGTCCAGGCAACCGCCGCCGGCAGGGTGACGGCCCTGCGTCCCACCGCGGTCGATGTCCTTCTGGAGGTCGGCGGCCCGACGCCGGGCGTCCTCGATGACCTCCTCCTCGAACAGGGAGTCCATCACCACGGCCCCGGCTCCGGCGGCCTCCAGGGCACGGGCGCACGCCACCTCACGGGTCAGGGGCGAGGCGGCCACCACCAAAGGGCTGGGCAGTCTCAGACCGAGGTATCGGGTACGGAGATCGGCCATGCATGCGCCTCCTCTTCGTCCAGGGCAACGGGGCGAGCGTGGCGGGATGGCCGTGGGCCCGGCTCACGGTCCCATTGCAACGCCGTCCTCCCCACTGGAGATGGGAATAGGATAGCCGACACCACCGTGCTTCGCCGCCGGGTTTTCCCCACGCCGACGCCGAAAACGGCGAGAGACGCGAATTGATCGCCGCCGACCGATGGCGTACAGTGAGCTTCCGTCGCTTCCCGGCGACTTGGCGCATTCGGCCAGGGTTCCATGAAAGGCGGCCACACCAGAGACCTGCAACAGCGCATCATCCGCTTCGCCACCCTGGGGGTGCTGTTCGCCACCGTGGTGGTCGCCCTGGTCACCATCCCCACCCTCTATCTCACCAGCCGCAAGCACAGCGAGGAGACGCTGGCCTACGCCATCCGCTCCGAGGCGATCACAGTGCGTGAACTGGTGGGCAAGGCCCGCGACGTGGCCGAGCAGATCGCCAGTCGCACCCATGCCCGCCGCCTGCTCGCCGCCCATGACCGCGGTGAGATCACCCTGGACACCCTGCGTCGCTTCACCCGGCCGATCATCGAGGACGCCCTGGCCCATGCCCAGGAGATCCGCGCCTTCCAGCGTCTGGACCTGCATGGAGACCAAGTGGCCCGCGCGGGCGATTTTCCCGACGACATCACCGCGCCTCCTTTACCGCCGGCCCGGGTCCGGATCCACCCCTATCCCCACGACGGACAGTTGATGCTGCTGGTGAACACCCCGGTTTTGGACCGGCGCGAAGGCCCGTTGGGTCAGGATCTGGCCCTGTTCCACCTCAATGGTCTGGAACGTTTGATCCGTGACAAGCCGAGCGAGAGCCATGGCCGGTTGATGCTGGCCTGGCAAAGCGGGCATGGCTGGCAGCTGCTGGATGGCGAGGGTGTGCGCCCCGCCCCCCCCGCCCTGGCCGAACGACTGGACGCCCCCCCCCCACTGGAGCACGGCCCGCTGGAGTCCGAGGGAGAGAACAACCGCATCCTGATGATCCTGCCGGTGAGCGGCACCCCGCTCACCCTGATCCTGGAAGCCAGTGCCGCCTCGGTCTACGCCCAGGCCTCGCAACAATTACTGATCATCAGCGCCGCCCTCGTCGCCCTGGCCCTGTTCAGCCTCTGGGGCACCCGGCGCATCATCCGCCCGCTGGCCGGCAAGATCCTCATCCGCAACGACGAACTCAACCAACGCATCGCGCGACAGACCGCCGAGCTGGAGCGGGCCAACCGCATCCTGCGGCTGCACAGCGCCGCAGTGGACAGCATGATCCATGCTGCCCGCGAGGAAGAACTGGTGAGCGCGGTATGCCGGGTGCTGGTGGAACAAGGGCGCTATCACTTCGCCTGGATGGGCTATGGCGACAGCGACACCCCCTTACGCATGGTGGCCCACCACGCCCCGGCGGAACACGGCATCATCCTGCTGCCCACCGAGGCGGGCGAGGCAGCCCGCGAGGCGCTGCGCCGACGCGAAGTGGTGGTGGAACACCGTCTCGACCCCGCCGCCCTGGCCAGCCGCTGGCACCTTGGAGGGGCCTCCTCCGCTATCCGCGCCGCCATCGCCCTCCCCCTGCACCATGGCGAGGAAGCCTTCGGAGTGCTGGCGGTGTTTTCCTGCGAGGCCGAGGCCTTCACCCAGGGGGACGAGTTGGGGGTGCTGACCGAGATCGCCGAGGATCTGGCCTACGGCATCGCCACCCTGCGCCTGCAGGCCGAGCGTGCCGCCACCGAGCAGGAACGGCGCAAGCTCTCCAGTGCCATCGAACAGACCGCCAACATCGTCATGATCACCGACCGCCAGGGGGTGATCGAATACGTCAACCCCGAATTCGAGAAGGTCACCGGCTACAGCCGCGAAGAGATCGTCGGCTGCACCCCGGCGGTGCTCACCAGTGGTCGTCACGACAGCACGTTCTACGAACGCATGTGGAACACCCTGCTCAAGGGCGAGGTATTCCGTGAAACCTTCGTCAACCAGCGCAAGAACGGCGATCTCTACTACGAAGACAAGACCATCACCCCCATCCGTGACGAAGCCGGCGAGATCACCCATTTCGTCTCCACCGGCAAGGACATCACCGACCGCATCAAGACCCAGGAACGGGTCTACTATCTGGCCTACCACGACGTGCTCACCGGCCTGCCCAACCGCACCCTGTTTCGCGACCGGCTGGGCCATGCGGTGCGCAAGGCCGAGCGCAGCGGCGAGCTGGTCGCCTTGATGTTCATCGATCTGGACCGATTCAAACACATCAACGACAGCCTGGGACACCAGGCCGGTGACGAGCTGTTGTGTGAAGTGGCCCAGCGCATCAGCCAGTGCGTCCGCCAGGGCGACACCGTGGCCCGGCTAGGGGGGGACGAATTCACCGTCATCGCCGAAGGGCTGGAGAACCCGGAGAAGGCGGCGGTGATCGCCGAGAATCTCATCCAGGCCATCACCGCCCCCATCGCCCTGCGCGGCCAGGAAGTCTATGTCTCCGCCAGCATCGGCATCGCCCTGTTCCCGGACGATGCCGAGAACGTCGACGGTCTGCTGCGGGCGGCGGACACCGCCATGTACCGCGCCAAGGAAGAGGGCCGCAACAATTACCAGTTCCACACCGCCGACATGACGGCCAAGGCCTTCGAGCGCGTGCTGATGGAAAGCGCTCTACGGCATGCCCTGGAGCGGGACGAGTTCCAGCTCTGCTACCAACCGCGCATCGACCTGGAACAAGGCCGGGTGGTGTGCCTGGAGGCGCTGCTGCGCTGGCGCCACCCGCAGAAGGGCCTCATCATGCCGGCCCAATTCATCCCCGTACTGGAGGAGACCGGGCTGATCGTCCCCATCACCGAATGGCTGATCCACCGGGTGTGCGACCAGATCGAAACCTGGCAACAGGAAGGCCAACCGGTGTGCCGCATCTCCATCAACCTCTCGGCGGTGCATTTCCGTTCCCAGCGCCTGCTGGGTTTCGTGCGCGATCTCATCGCCCAGCGCGACATCGATCCCACCCTGCTGGAGCTGGAGATCACCGAGAGCATGCTCATGGAGGACCTGGAGGCCAGTGCCGAGGTACTGCGCGCGCTGCGCGACATGGGGCTGCACATCACCGTGGACGATTTCGGCACCGGCTTCTCCTCCCTGGCCTATCTCAAGCGCCTGCCCATCTCCTGCCTCAAAGTGGACCGCTCCTTCGTGCGCGACCTGCCCGAGGATGCCGAGGACCGGGCCATCGTCGAGGCCATCGTCTACCTGGCTCACACCCTGGGGCTCCGCGTCACCGCCGAGGGGGTGGAAAACCCGGTACAACTTCACCTGCTGCGGGAAATGGGCTGCAACGAGATCCAGGGAACATTGTTCTCGCCCCCGCTGGAGGCCGACGCCATCCCCACTTGGTTGCGCGAATCCGCCGCCGGGCTGCCGCTAGTGCAGGTGGTGGAAGGCGGTGAACGCGCCTGAGGGCCGTGACCGTCTTCAGGCGCAGGCCAGGGTGCGGTTGTCCGCCCCGGGATGGGCCGCCCGCCAGGCCAGTTTGCGCTCCAGATCCTCGATGATGGCCCCGGTGAACGATACCCCCTCGAGCTGATCCGCCCCCACCAGCGCCCCTGGGCTCTGGACGTTGATCTCGGTGAGCTTGCCGCCGATGATGTCCAGCCCGGCGAAATAGATCCCGTCGGCCACCAACTGCGGCCCCACCTGCTCGGCGATCGCCAACATCTCCTTGGTCACCGTCGCCTTCACCGACACCCCACCGGCGGTGAGATTGGAGCGGATATCCTCGTCGCCCTCGCGCCGACGGCGATGCACCGCGGCGTAACGTCCCTCCACCACCAACGGCCTGCCATTGAGCATGAACAGACGGGTATCGCCCTCGTGGGCATTGGGAAGAAACTCCTGGACGATCATGTAACCGTCACGGGCCACCGCCTCCATCATCTGGTGGATGTTGGGGCCGTCCACCGGGCGCACCAGAAACACACTGCGCCCGCCGGAACCGGACAACGGCTTGAGAATGGCATACCCCCCCTGGGCCTGGATGAAGCGCAAGGCCTCGGCGGGATCACGGGTAACCACGGTGCGCGGACGCACCGCCTCGGGAAAATACTGCAGATAGAGCTTGTTGATCCCCCGGGCCAGCCCCTCCGGATCGGACAACACCAGGATGCCGTTGCGCACCGCCAGGCGGCCGAAATCGATCCCGGCCATCCGCGCCCAGGGCCGACGCTCCACATCCAGGCTGGGATCGTTACGCAACCAGAGAATGTCCACGCCGTTGAGATCGCGCCACCCCACGGTGGCCTTCGCCCCGGTGAGTGCGGCGAGAAACACCTTACCGTGGCGGTAATCCCCCGGCGGCGGGATGTGGACCTTGGCGTAGAGATGATCATCCTCGCGCATCTCCAGATCGGCCAAAGACACATACCACACCTCATGACCACGGCGCAGGGCCTCCATGGCCAGGTGGGTGGTGGTATAGCCCGGGTACTCCCAGGCAATGTCGTTGACCACGAACACGATCCTCATGCGACGACCTCCTCCGCCAGTCGCAACACATCCATCCCCCCCCGCAGGCGCTCGAGCCGCGCCCGAGCCTCGGGACGTTCCAGGTGGTGCGGCCGCAACACCGGGGGAATGAGCACCTCGCGCCAGCGCAACTCCTCCACCAAATCGAGGAACTCCAGGCTCACCTTGCCCACATAGAGCAGCTCCAGATCTCCCCCACGGCCCAAGTATGCCAACAAGGCCCTCAAGCCACGGAGATAGACCACATCCTTGGTGTACCCACCGCCGCGGAACACCCGCAGGGTGGTGATGAAGGCCGCCCGCCCACCCTGACCATAGCGCCTCAAAAGACGGAAAGTCTCAATGAAATCAGCACCGCCGAGGACTGCCTCCACCGCCAACACCCGGGCGGCGAGCTGGAACAACCGCCCCGGCCCCAGACCGCCGACCAAGTACTCCGCCAGCACCGCCAGCCCCTCCTGTAACGGTTCGTAGCCAGCCATGCCCACCCGCAGCTCGTCCAAGGGCTGACGGGCACCGTTGTGATAGGTGAGACAATGCGTGCCGATCTCATGGGCCAGGGCCGGTGCCAAGCGGGCCTCGCTCACCCGGGCATCGGTGCCGACAAGGAAATTCCCCCGCGACACCAGGATGCCGGTGACATCCTCGCGCCGTTCCACCCGGGCAGCAAAGGTCGGATCTTGTCGCCGGTAGCGGGCCAGTTCCGCTTCAGCCCGGGCCACCACCTCATCCACCGGCAACGGCTCACCGCCACCCTCTTCCCGTTCGGCCAGGCGCTCGGCCAAGGCCCGCGCCAGGCGGGCCAGCTCGGCCTCCACCTCGCCGAACAAGGCGCGGGAGCCGGCGAGAAAGCGCGCCGTACCCCGATCGGCGTACAGGGTGATCTGCCGATCCAGCTCGTCACGCTTGGCCTGAAAGATGCGCCACAACGCCGGATCCTCCACCGTCTCCAAAGGAATCTGGAACAGGCGCCGCTTGAGCAGACCGGGATCGGCATCGCGGGGGCGGTAGAGGAAACGGGGCGGACGCTGGAAATCGCTGTCACGGAACCGGGCCCAGGCCTCGGCGGCATTGACCGGCGTCACATGCAACACCAGATCGAACTCACTGGCGATCTCCCCCAGGGCACGATCCACCCGCCGCACCTCGCGGGTCAGCGCCCCCGGCCCCAGTTGATGGATATGCAGCGGACGCTTCGGCGTGTAGTCGTGGGCGAAGACGAAAAAGGCGTGACGCAAGGCCTGACTCAGGTGGCGGTGGAGATGGGCCAGGACAAAGGGGTAGAGTCGCTCACCGCCCGGGTCCCGATACACCGGGCGCACCGCCAATCCCAAGGGAATGACACCCAAATCCCGGGCCTCGGCGGCATCCCACAACGGCGCCAATCCCGGCGGCGCGATGCCGTCACGATAATCCAGCGCCACCCGTGCGCGACATCCCCGCAGGCGGATGGTGAGCAGCTCGCTCTCCAGTACCTCCAGCAACCGTTGCGGCGGATCCTCCCGCGGGGCATAGAGATGGAACCCCGGCCCGGAATGGGGATCGGCCGGCGCATCGGCCCACAACTCCAACACCAGCACCGCACCGAAACGCGAACGCAAGGGCTCCACCACCGCAGCCAGCAGGGCTGCCACCTGGGAGGCGCGGCCTGGATCGCCCTCCACCAGCAGATAGGCCGCCTCCCCTTGCAACAGCCGTGCGGTACCCGGGTCATGCCCCCCCGGCGGGCGGCGATAGACGAGCAGAAAGGGCAGTGGACGATCCAGCTGCAGCCGCCCCCACGGCATGAGCCGACGGCGGATCCCCCGCCCTTCCCGTAACGCCCGCCCCACCTCGTGCAACAAATCAGCGCTCATGACAAACGCCCCAGACTCTCCTCCAACCCGGGAAAGGTGCCCCGCAGCGCCGCCCCCAGGGCCTCGATGACCTCCACCTGCCCCACCCCGGTCCACTCATCCATGAAGATCTTCTTGAACTCGATGGCCAGCACGCAGGCCTGGGGGAAACGGGCATGGACCCACTGGGCCAGGTAACGACCGCGGAACTTGACGTTCTCGCGCACATCCAGCGCCCGCCCATGGAGACCGAAATCACTCAGATCGGCCATGAAACGCGCCACCAACGGCCCCCAGCGGCGACGATCCAAACTGCCGGTCCCCACATTCACTTCCGGGTTGAACCGTGGATCCGCCGGTGCCGCCCAGGGGCCGTCCCGACGGTGGTTGTAACTGTGCAGATCGAGCACCACCACCGCCCCTTCCCGGGCAATCAAACGATCGAGCAGATCCCCGAGGCGGGCGTAGAATTGGGCATGGAGCGCCAAGGAACGCCTCACCGCCGCAGCGGGCAACGGCCAGCGCCACAACTCGAGCCCCCAGGCCATCTCCGGACGGGTATACACCGCCTCGCGCGGCGGGCGGTTGAGATCCACCTCGAAACGGGAGCGGCCCGGCAGCAACCAGGAAGGGGCCATTCGTGCCCAATGATCGGTATAGGGATCCTCCTCGCGGGCCCGCTCACACTCGGGGAGCGCCATCAGCGGCCGCAGCTCAGCACGCAGCTCGTGCGCATGGTGTACCGCAGTGGCGAAAACGGGCCCGCGCCCCAGACGCCAGCGCAACGGAGGAAACGGTCCTCGGACATTCATGCCCCTCCAGTATAGGCGCCTTCCCGGGCTGCGGCCCGCCCATGAGATGACAGCCTCCCGGCGGGCTTCTACAATCGCCAGCCCATCGCCATCAGGAGTACACGTGCGCCCCCCAGCCCATCCCCCACTCACCGGCCGATGAACCGTTATGCCACCCTGATCCTGCTGGGGCTGGCCCTGGGCCTCGGCATCCCGCTGTTGCTGGGCGGCGTCGCGGCCATGGAACGCCTTGCCCAGGCTCCCCTGTGGCTCTACCCCGCCGGCATAGCGATGGTCTTCGGCTGCTGGTTGTTCAATGCCGCCCGCATCCGGGTGATGCTCACCGCCTTGGCCCACCCCATGTCCCTGGGCCGATCCCTGGGGGTGATCATGGCCACCGATTTCGCCGTCTGCGCCACACCGGCCTCCAGCGGCGGACCGGTGGTCTTCGTCCACCTGCTCCACCGACACGGCCTTCCCGTGGCCCGTGCCGCCGCCCTTTATGCCTTGGGGCAACTGCTGGACCTGTTCTTCTTTCTCTCCGCCCTGATCCCGCTGACCCTCTACCTGTTGTGGCAACCCGGCGAGCTTCACGTCGCCTGGCCGCTGCTGACCCTGGCGGCCCTGCTGGGCCTCGGACTGGGATTGAGCTGGGCGGTGGCCCGCTGGTATCGACCGGTGCTGCTGTGGGGCGGACGGCTGCTGCGGCGACTGCGGGTCTCTCCCGCCCGACGCCGGCGGCTGGCCCGCGGCCTGTTGCGCTTTCGCGCCACCTTGCGTTTCATGCTCAGCCTGCCCCGCAGCCGCCTGCTGGGGCTCTATGCCCTGTGCGTCGGCCACTGGCTGCTGCGCTATTCCATCCTCTACGTCGTCGTGCTCGCCCTGGAAGAACAGCTTTCCTGGGCCTATGGCTTTCTCGCCCAGATGCTTGCCCTCTCGGCGGGACAACTCTCCCTGCTGCCGGGCGGCAGCGGCGGCGTGGAACTGGGATTCTCCGCCCTGCTGGCCCCTTACCTGGACGCCGCTACCCTGGGCGCGGTGATGTTGTTGTGGCGCTTCTTCACCTATTGGTGGTATCTCATCGCCGGGGCGCCGGTATTCGCCCATCTGGCGGGACGGGCGCTGTGGCGCCGCCTCAGCGGGCACATCCCTTGAGCACCGAGCGGGCACCCCACCGCAGAGAGGATTCCATCGATGCGGGGACTTCCCCGCACGGTCCTCGTCTTGGGTGCGGTGCCCTTCCTCAACGACACCGCCTCGGACATGATCCCCCCTACTCACCCTGACCCTGGGTGCCCGCCCGGCTGTGGTCGGTTTGGTAAAGGGTGTGGCCGAGGCCACATCGAGCCTCCGCGAACTGATCTCCAGCCGCTTGGCCGACCGCGGCTGATCGCCGAAAAGACTGGTGACGACCGGCTACGGGCTTTCCAATGTGGCACGCCCTCTCATCGATCGGGCCCTGGGTTGGGGCTGGGTATTACTGCTACGGTTTCCTCGACCGCATCGGCAAGGGGCTGCGCACCGAGCGATGCCCTCATCGCCGCCGTCACCCGGTGGCCGATCCGAACGAGGGTGGTGAAACGAGAAATCCAGCCGGCTTTGTTAGGATAGGCAAAGCCACCGAGGAACATGCATGCACCTGGATCCATTGCTTCTTCCCGCCGTGAAACTGCTACTGGGATTGACCCTGGTGGCCATACTCCTGCGCAGCCTGCACCAACCTCACGTCATCGCCTATCTGTTCGCCGGTATGGTGCTCGGCCCCTCCGGCCTGGCCATCGTCGAAGACGCCGCCTGGATCGAGCGAGTGGGTAATCTCGGCGTGATCTTGCTGCTGTTCTTCGTCGGCATGGAGATCTCTCCCCAGGCCCTGGCGGCCCGCTGGCGAGTCCCGGTGTTGGGCACCCTGCTCCAGGTGGCCGCCAGCGTCGCCTTCGCCTGGGGGCTGGGAGCGGCCTTCGGCTGGACCAGTGCCCAGATCGTGCTGCTGGGCTTCGTCATCAGCCTCTCCAGCACCGCCGTGGTACTGCGCTACCTCGCCGAACGGAGGCTGTTCAATACCCCCGAGGGCCAAGACGCGCTCGGTGTGCTACTGGTGCAAGACATCCTGGTGATTCCCATGCTGCTGATCCTGGAGCAAATGGGAGGGCCGAGTGGTGAGGGCGGACACGTGGGTCTCCAGCTCCTCGGCGCCACCGGCGCCCTGGCCTTGCTGATCTGGCTGGTACGCGGGGGACGGATCCACCTGCCCTTCGGCCCCTGGATCCGCAAAGACCATGAGCTCCAGGTCTTCATTGCCATCCTCATCTGCCTGGGCGCGGCGGCGGCCACCGGCCTGCTGGGGCTCTCCACCGCCCTGGGTGCCTTCCTCGGTGGGATGCTGGTGCGTGCCGCCCAAGAGACCCAATGGGTCCACCAAGCCCTGTCTCCGTTTTATTCGGTCTCCCTGGCGCTGTTCTTCGTCGCCATCGGCATGCTCATCGACCTGGACTTCGCCTTCGCCCATGCCCCGGCCATCATCGCCCTGGTCATCGGTGCCCTGGTGACCAACACCGTGATCAACGCCGTCATCGTCCGTCTCCTGGGCAGCGACTGGCGCCATGCCTGGTATGTGGGTGGACTGCTGGGACAGATCGGCGAATTCAGTTTCCTGCTGGTCTCCCTGGGACATCACACCGGCTTCATCGATGAGTTCACCTATCAGATCAGCCTGGCGGTGATCACTCTCTCGCTGCTTCTCTCTCCGGCCTGGATCGCCCTGACCTCACGTTTGGTGAAGCCCTCCTCGGCCAGTTGAAGGGGTAACAAAGGCAGGGCTCCCGGGCACGAAAAAGGCGCCCAGGCTCACCGCAGCCACGGGCGCCTTTTTCGCGCGTCTCGATGGAGTTACTTGGTGGGACTGGTCACCACACCGAGCACCACGATGATGAAAGAGATGATGAACAGAATCCAGGCCAGTTCCATGATTCCCCTCCGGGTTTTTCAATGAATGGGCGTTTGAAAGTGAGAAAATCTCGCCCACATTCTAGGGGAATAAAACCCGGAATGCAAAACCCCCTCCCCCCCTGCCGGGGCAGTCGCCATTACCGCCAGCGGCACCGAACTCAGCGTGGCCCGTTCAAGGCCCGTTCCATGAGACCACGCATGGCCTGGGTGAGGTCATCGTGCGTCTTGCCGCATTCGATCACCCCGAAGGCATTGACCCGCTTCGGCGGCAAACGATAGAACACCTCGGTCATCCCCTCGCCGCCACGGACTTCCACCTCGATGGGGCGCCCGTAGGCATCGGCCCACCGACAGCGTGAGGCATCCACCACCCGCGCCGGACTCTCCACCTGCAAGCGGATGACATGCTCACCGCTGATCCCCACCGCCACCGCGTCGTCCTGGCGGTGCGCCTGGAGACCGTAATGCGTAAACACACGGGTGATGCGCTGAGCCGTCTCTTCCGGCGTAAACGGGCTGTAGAGCGTCTCGGCGCCCACCATGCCCGCCAGCATCACCGCCACAAGCCCCCACAGCCAGGGAAAAGGCCGAGGGGCCGGGCGGCGAACCGCCCGACCGAGGTGCCACATGAGGATCAGGCCTTCTTCTCGCTGGCCAGGCAGACGGCC
The DNA here is from genome assembly GCA_026982215.1 of Gammaproteobacteria bacterium. Lineage (GTDB taxonomy): Bacteria > Pseudomonadota > Gammaproteobacteria > S012-40 > S012-40 > S140-43. The sequence goes on along the minus strand of JALSHN010000042.1, from coordinate 5,591 downwards.
ATGAGAATGAAAAAGATACCGAACAAGGTCCAAGCCACGCTCATCGTTCAACCCTCCTCGTCATCAGTTTGTGGTGGTTATCACTTTGCCGCAGAGCAGGCACACCAACGCTTGACACCGTAACAAATTGGTGTCTTATTCAGCTTATATTCAGTATCTGCGTGATTCAAGGGAAAGTGGCTCGATAAACGCAGCCGGCCCCAGGGGAGCTGGGGGACGGGGCATGACGCGCTGGACTCGCCTGCTCTTCTATCCCCCTGTCCCGGGTAGAGAGGGGGTGTTTTTCCGACCAAGGCACATGGGAGGGGGTAGAGGGCTCATCCCCGCTGACGCCCCAACAACACCTCTTTGGCCCGGTTGATGCGGGCGGCGAGCTGGGTGGATCCCCCCCGGTCGGGGTGATACTTCTGCATCAATCGACGATGCGCCTTCCGGATCTCCTCCGCTGAGGCGTCCGGGCCCACCCCGAGGATCTCCCGCGCCTCCTCCACGGTCATCGCCTCGCCGTTGTGTCCCGAATCGGCCGACGAGTGGAAACCGTGGCGCCATTCCGGACCGAAGCGGCGGTCGAGATAGGCCTCGAGCAGGCGGGCGCCGTCCTCGTCCTCCACCCGGCATCGATGCAACAAATCCAATAGTGCCGCCCGATCCAGCTCGGCCAGGCGTCGCCCCTGATAGGGCCCTTGGAGTACGACACCATCCAGGCGGCCGCTGGCATGATCCAATTGCATGCGCAACCAGCGGGTCTCGATGGTGGACAGTTTGGGATCGGGTCGTTTGCTGCGCCGCAGGCGACGGGCATAGCGCCACAGGTTCCACAACTGCTGTGCCAGCGGAATGAGGGCCCCGAAAAGGCCGAACAACCAATGCAAACGCCCGGTCACCGCCAGCACCACCAGGGCCACCCCGCCCCCCAACCACATCCAGCGGCGCAGGCGGCGGGCCCGCTGTGCCGGGGGCAGACGACGCAGGCTGCGACCGAGGAGATAGCCGGCCAGCAACAACACCAGCAGAGTCAGTAACAAGAAGCGGATCATGAAGATGGCATGGAATGGGAGTCAGCGCCGCAGCTGGGTGAGCAGGCGTCGTGCCGAATCGAAGCGCTCCGCACGGTCCTCCAAGGCCGTAAGTCCTCCCACGGCGTAGGCCGCCACTGCGGCGAGTAACTCGCCCAATTGAGCGGCGCTGCGCTGATCGAAGGGAGCATAGGCGCCACCGCTCAAAGTGGCCAGCTTGCGAAACACCTCCCCCGCCAGGGGATCGGCCCCTTCATGGAACAGGAAGGCCGGCAACCCCTGCAGTCCCAACAGGCCCGCGAGTTCGAACAATACTTCCGGCTCTTCTTCCACGCAATCGCCCACATAGACCAGCGCCGAGACGGGGCTGTGACGATGGGTCTCCAAGGCATGCCGCAGCACCCGCTCGATCTGGGTGAGACCGCTACGACAGCTCACCGAGGTCATCTCCTGTAACAATAGCGAGGCCTCGGCCGCCCATGGGCTGACATGGAACTCGCCGTAGCCGCGGAAATAAACCAATTGTACGTCCAAGGTACCCAGCCGCGCGGCCTCCTCGAACATCCGTGCCTGGAGGTGGGCCGCCTGGTCCCAGGTGGGCTGGCGGCTGGCGGTGGCATCGATGGCGAAGATCAACCGTCCCCGGCCACCGAGGGAATCGGCCCGCGCCGGGGTGCGCTCCAGGGCCTCCAGGAAGGCATCCACTTCGGAACGACGACGATCGGGCAAGGAATCCTTCGTGCTCATCTCACCTCTCCCACATGACACCTCATGAGATTATGCCCCACCGGGACGGCACACCCCTCCCCACGGGACAGAGAAGGACATACACTCTCTCTAGATCCGAGACGACGACCATGCCCGAGACCTTCTTCTTGCTCGACCACGCCTGGCCGTTGACCATCCGTCGGCGCCGCGGCCTGCGCCGGGTCACCTTGAGCCTGTCCCCCGCCGGTCACCTCAGCCTCACGGTACCGTCCCAGATGCGGGAATCCGAGATCCGTGACCATTTGACCCGCGCCACACCGTGGTTACGCGAACGGCTGGGGGAGATCCTCGCCCGGCGGGCCCGCGAACCGATCCCAGCCCAGCTGCATTTGCCGGCGGTGGGAGAGGTCAGGGAAGTCCGCCGCGAGACACGGACCCGCCACTGCGACGATGGCCACTGCCTTCGCTTGCCGGGTGACGATGAGACCGCCGCCAAGGCTTTGCGCCGCTGGCTCAGGGAATGTGCCCGGACCCATTTTCCCCCACGTCTGCACACTCTGGCCCAACGGTATGGATTCCGTTACCGCCGCCTTCACATCCGCCACCAGCGCAGCCGCTGGGGAAGCTGTTCTTCACGGGGGGACATCAGTCTCAATTGCGCCGCCATCCTGCTACCCGCCGCGGCCGTGGATCACCTCATGCTTCACGAGCTGTGCCATACCGTGGTCCCACACCACGGCACCGCATTCCGTACCTTGCTAGCACGCTGTGACCCGACGTGGCGCCACTGGGACACCTTTCTCAGCGGAGCGATGGCGGAATTGCCGTGGTGGGCCCTGCCGGAAGGAGGGAAAAAGCAACGGGGTGGGTGAGACCGGTTCAGTGGCAACCACCGCTGGCGCCACACGAGGCCTTGTCCCAGGTGCCACTATTGCGGAAGGTGGTCACCTGCAACCGGGCCTGGTCGTAGTAGGGGCGCTCGGTATACGGCGGGGTGACGGCGACATCGGCCCGGCCGAACTCGGACCCCACGGCATTCAGGTCCACCAGCAGGGCCTTGTTCTTCCAGCCATGGGGCAGGGCCACATGGCAGTCCATGCAGCGGGCCCCGGTGCCCACCCCGACGCCACTGCCCGCCGCGTTGCGCAGTGCATGCAATGCATGGAGGTTGTCGGAATAGCTCACGTCCGCCACCGTCACGCAACTGCCACAGCTGAAGCCGCTCTTTTTGATGATCGCGGGGGTGGGATTGGCGTATTGATCGTAATCGTGGCAGGCGAAGCAGAGGTCGTTCTGCGCCCCCCCGTCAACACCGGTACTGCTGTCCCAGTTGCCGATGAGGAGGCCGGCATGATTGGAGCCATGGGGTCCCTTGGGAGCAGTGGGATCGTCACTGCCGTGGCAATCGGAGCAATACATGGTTTGCACACCCAAGGCACCGGTGCTGTCCCAGGGGGCACGCCACAAGCTGGGATCGGCCCCGGCCCGGGTGGCGCTGTCGCGGCCGGTGGCGGCCATCACCGGATGCCAACTGCGGTGATTGGCCGCCGGCTCCCCTTGCTGGCTCGGCGGGGCCTGGAATTCCAGCGCCTGGTCGGTCTTGCCCTGGCCGTTGGCATAAGCCGAGTGGCACTTGAGGCACACTTGGTACTCGCGGGTGAGATAACCACTGTTCACATCGGTCGATGCCCCCAGCGGTGGATCACCCTTCTTGACATCGAAGGTGAGCAGGTTGGTGCTCGGATTGAGCTCTTCGTTGCTGTAGACCGGCTCCACCCCCCAGATCCCCTTCAGTGCACCAGAGGCCAGGTTGTCATGGATCTGCCCGACCTGATGCACATGCGTACCCTGGCTCGCCGGGGTGGTGGGATCGTCATTGAAACGGGGATTCTTGATCATCCGATGGGGATGGTGGCAGTCGGCACACTCCACATGGCGCTCGCTGCCGTCGCCGTTGCCCAGATTGGCGGCCGGTTCCAGCAGATCGGCATCGATCACCTGGTGCACCTCTTGAGCAGCATCCGCCCCCGCCTGCACCGTGATGGGCATGGCGGACGTCTTGGCGAACTGCGTTTCGATGTCGGCCACCGCGGCAGTATCGCTGAGCACGGTGGCCGATGCGCTGCCGTGGCATTGATAACAACTCTGTTCGCTGGCGGCGTTGCCACCCTGCTTGGGGGTGTTGGGGTCGTCGGTGCCCTCGCGCAGCAGGCGGGGCGCCCCGGCCACGGTGTGGGGGTCATGGCAGGCGGTGCACGCAGTCTGCCACACCTGGGTGCCGTCGGGCAGCTCCCGCAGGGCGGTTTCATCACTGGTGTAGGCCTCGTCGGCCACCGTGGGATGGGCGTGTACCGAATGGGGCCAGCCGGCTTTCTGGTGGCAAGCGAGGCAATTGATGTCCTGGTCCTTGTCGAAGTTGCCCGCCGGCGCCCCCTTCTGGATGCGATTCAGGCGCAGGAATTTGATGTTGATGCTGTTGTCTTCCGAACGCAGGTGGGGGTCGTGACAGGTGGTGCATTCCAGGGAGCCGGCGGAGAGCAGCTCGGCATAGTTGTTCGTCCCGGCCCAACTGTTCTGGGTGGGTTCTAGGGGGGCGGCCAGCCGGGTCTGCACCACCGTGGGTGCATTGGCCGGCGGTGTCCCTCCGAGGTTCTGATTGTGCTGCACCATGCCCGAGCCCACCCGCGGCCCCAGATAACTCACGGTGTCGGGATCCACCAGCTCGCCGTCATTACCGGCGAGGGTGCTGTCGTAGGTGAAGCCGATGGGGTGATCGTTGGAGAGGTCCACGCCGAGGTCGCGGGTATAGCCGCTCTCGGCACCGGCTCCAGCAGGCATGGTGTTGTCAGCGGCCAGACCGGTCATGGCCACGGTGGCATCGAGGCGGGTCACCGAAGGTTGCCCGCTGGTGTCGGTGAACACATTGAGGGTATTGATGGCCAGGGCCCCGTCATGGCAGGAGAGACACATCTTGGACGGGAGGCCGGGCTGGCCCGGCGTGGCATCCAGCGAGGCCGAGCCGTAGAGCACATACGGCCCCACCTCCAGCGAGCGGTTCCACAGGAAATTGGGGGCATTTTGGGGTTTGCCGTGGGGGGTGTGACAGAAGACGCAGGCCTGATTCTCGCTGTTGGCCTTCACTTGGCGCGTCTCTCCCGGGGGGAGGTCGGGCTCCATGCCGGCGGCGAAATTGTGCTTGGTGTTGAGGACGTCGCTGATGCGCCCCGGGGCGAGATGGTCCGGTGCCTGGGCCTGCGCCAGCGGCAGCCAGCCCAACGCGGCCGTCAGCACTACCCCCCGCCATGCCCCTGGTTGCCGTTTCGTTATCGTCATTTACGAGCGCGCCCCGCCTCCCTCTGTCCTTCCAACAGGCGCAGCACCGCGACCCTGCGGTTGAACATGTCGGCGATATATAAGCGGCCTTCCCCGTCACTCCAGGCCCCGGCGGGCAACTGGAATCGACCCGGAGACGAGCCGCTTCCCCCTATGGGCAGCAAAGCCCTGCCATCGCGGTCGTATACTAGCAAATGATCGAACAGCGATTCCACCACATACAACCGCCCCTGAGCATCCCACGCCACGCCCTTGGGGCGGGGAGTGTCGCCGAGAAACGCGCCGCGGCGTCCGAGGATGCGTACCACGCGGCCCTGTCCGTCCAGTACTTGTACCCGCGCATTGAGGGTGTCGGCCACGGCGATGAGGCCGTCCGGAGAACAGGCCACATGAGTGGGACCGTTGAACCGTCCCGGTGAGCGCCCCTTGCCGCCCCAATAGCCGAGGAACACCCCCTCGACATCGAACAACGCCAAGCGGTGGGCGGCGCTGTCGGCCACCACCAGCCGCCCCCGAGCATCCCAGCACAGACCG
>JALSHN010000041.1 GCA_026982215.1 Gammaproteobacteria bacterium | reverse complement strand
GTTGGGGCTCGGCGGGGGCCTCGTCCGCGCTCTGGACAGGGGGGGGAGCAGCCGCTTCGGGCTCGGCCAAGGGGGCGCCGTCGCGCAGGGCCCGCAGGGCCTCGAGCAGCGCGGCCTCGGCCGGGCCGGGTTCTTCTCCGCCGCGCAGGGTCTCGAACATGTCGTTCAGCGTGTCCAACACCCGCAGGATGACGTCCATGAGGTTGGCGTCCACCTGCTTTTCGCCGTTGCGCAACTGGTTGAAGATGTCTTCGGAGACGTGGCAGACCTCCACCAGGTTATCCAGGGAGAGGAAGCTGGCCCCGCCCTTGATGGTGTGGAAACCCCGGAAAACGGCGTTCAGAAGCTCTTGATCTTCCGGATTTTTTTCCAGCTCCAATAGCTGTTCGTTGAGCTGTTCGAGGATCTCTGTGGCCTCGATGAGGAAATCCTGGAGGATCTCGTCGTCTGCGTCTTCCAGTGCCATGGTGCTGCCCTCAGAAACCCAAGCTGGAGAGGAGTTCGTCCACTTCGTCCTGGCCGCTCACGGCGGTGTCGGATTCGCGGCCGGGGATCTGTGGTCCGGCCAGTGGGTCTTCTTTCTTTTGCCGGGGTTGGATGTCGCCGTGGATTTTTTTGATCAGCCCCACCAGGCTGTCTTCCAGATCATCGACGATGGTGATGACCTTGCGGATGATCTGGCCGGTGAGATCCTGGAAGCCCTGGGCCATGAGGATTTCGTTGAGGTGGCTCTTCAGGGCGGAGAGTTCTTGGTTGCCGCGGTCGATGAATTGCTCCACTTCGCGGGAAAGTTCACGGAATTCCTCCACCGACATCTCGCGCTTGCGAAAGCGGGACCAGCCTTCACCGATGTGACGCAGGGCGTCTTCCAGCCCTTCGCAGATGGGCATGGCGGCCTCGATGAGGGTGAGGGTCTTGTTGGCGGCCTCGTCGGTCATTTCGATGACGTGGTTGAGGCGCGCGCGGGCGTCGGGGATGTCCACCTGGGCGAGCCCCTGCATGGAATCGTCCAGTTCCACTTCTTTGAGGGCATCGTGCAGCTCGCGGGTCATCCGCCCCAGTTCCTGGAAGATGTCGCTCTCGCGCAGGGCACCGATGCGCGCCAGGGCAGCCTCGGCGGCCTCACCGTCCTCCGCTTCCAGGGCAGCGACCAGGGCACGGGCTTCGTCCAGCAGTTGTCGTTGGAATTCGGTGTTCGCCATGGCTCGATTCCCTTCCCGCTCAACCGGCGGCCTGGATGCGCTCGAAGATCTTTTCGATCTTTTCTTTCAGGGTCTGGGCGGTGAACGGTTTGACGATGTAGCCGTTGACCCCGGCCTGGGCGGCCTCGATGATCTGTTCGCGCTTTTGCTCGGCAGTGACCATCAACACCGGCAGCTTGGCCAGTTCGGGGTCGGCGCGCACGGTCTTGAGCAGCTCGATGCCGGTCATGCCGGGCATGTTCCAGTCGGTGATGAGGAAGTCGAATTTGCCGCTCTTGAGCATGGGGAGCGCGGTGTTGCCGTCATCGGCTTCCTGGACGTTGTTGTAGCCCAGGTCTCGCAGCAGGTTCTTGATGATGCGCCTCATGGTGGAGAAGTCGTCCACGATGAGGATCTTGATGTTCTTGTCCAAAGCGGACCTCCGTTGCCGGCTGTGGTTTGGCTCCTGCCCTTCCATCGACCGCTGAGGAGAAAAGGTTTAATCCTTGCGCCAATCTTCCATGCGGGCCTTGAGCCGCATCACCGCCTGGCCGTGGATCTGGCATACCCGGGATTCGGAGACACCCAATACTTCGCCGATCTCGCGCAGGTTGAGTTCTTCGTCGTAGTAGAGTGCCAGCACCAGACGCTCGCGTTCGGGCAGCCCGGAGATGGCCTCGGCCAGGCAACGCTTGAAGTCTTGTTTCTGCAGCCCGTCCAGGGGTCCGCCGTGGTCGGCCCGGCCCAGCTCGGTGGCCAATTCGTCCGCCGGGCTCAGTTCGTCGAAACTGACCACACGGTAGCCGTTGGCGTCGCGCAGCACTTGGTGGTAGTCGTTGAGGCTCATACCGAGGCGGTCGGCCACTTCCTGGTCACGGGCATCACGACCGGTTTCGTTTTCGATCTCGCGGATGGCCTCGGAGACCATGCGGGCCTTTTTGTGTACCGAGCGAGGGGCCCAGTCGCTGCGGCGGATCTCGTCGAGCATGGCCCCACGGATGCGGATGCCGGCATAGGTCTCGAAGCTGGCGCCTTGGTCAGAGTCGTAGTTGCGCGCCGCCTCCAGCAGGCCGATCATCCCGGCCTGAATGAGGTCGTCCGGCTGGATGCTGGGGGGCAATCGGCTGATGAGGTGGTAGGCGATCTTTTTCACCAGGGGGGCGTATTCGTTGATGAGTTTTTCCTCACCACCGCGTTGATTCTGCTGGAATGCCGCGAGTCCGCTCATAGGCTTGCCTCCGCCAGGGCTGGATATCGGTGTTGGATCAGGCGTTCGAAGAAGAAGGCGATGTGGCCACCGCCGTCGCTGGAGAGCGGCCATTCGCTGACGTCACGTGCCAGGCGGCGGAAGGCCGAGGCCGCGGGGCTGCGGGGGTAGGCATCCACCACCGCCCGCTGGCGCTGCACCGCACGGCGCAGGTAATCGTCGTGGGGGACCACGCCGGCCAGGTGCAGGGCGATGTCGAGGTAGTGACCACAGGCGGCGTTGAGCCGGCGGTAGACTTCGCGACCGTCGGCGACGCTGGCAGCCTGGTTGACCAGGACACGGAATCGTTGCAGGCCGTGGTCTCGGGAGAGGACCTTGATGAGGGCGTAGGCATCGGTGATGGAGGTGGGTTCGTCACACACCACCACCAGCACTTCCTGGGCGGCGAGGCAGAAGTGGGCCACGTTGTCGGAGATGCCGGCGGGGGTATCGACGATCAGGGTGTCCACCGGCAGGGAGAGGCCACTGAAGGCCTGGATGATGCCGGCGTATTCGGCGGCGCTGAGGGAGGCCAGGCGGCGCACCCCGGAGGCGGCGGGCACCACCCTCACCCCACGGGGACCCGTGAGGATCACCGATTCGAGGTCCACTTCGCCGGCGAGGACGTGACCGAGATGGTAACGCGGCTGCAGGTCGAGGAGGACGTCGACATTGGCCAGCCCGAGATCGGCGTCGAGCAGCAGCACTTGGCGCCCACGGTCGGCCAGGGCACAGGCCAGATTGACGCTGACGTTGGTCTTGCCGACGCCGCCTTTGCCACTGGTCACCGCCACCACCTGAACCGGGGGGGCGCTGCGTCGGCCTCGTTCATGAGTTGTCATCGGATGCCACTCCTTCGTAAGTCTTGGGCGTTTGTTTTGCGGGGTTCGTGCCAGGCGGGCGATGGCGCCGCACCTTGTCGATGCTGCGGTTCACCAGCTCGCGGGGATCGGCCGGGTGCAGATCGTCGGGGATCGCCGGGCCGTCGGTGATCAGGGTCAGGGGCAGGCCGGCATCCATCACCGCCCCGAGCGCCGGCCCCAGCCGCCAAGCCTCGTCACATTTGCTGAGGATGGCGCCGGTGATCCCCAACGGCCGGTAGCGACGGATGTACTCCGCTTGCACCTGGGGATGGACGGGGGCGGCCAGGGTGAGGAGGATTTCTGCCGCCACACCCTCCAATCCCGGAAAGGGGGGGCGGGTTTCTGCCGCCAGGGGGTTGGTGCCGGCGGTGTCCACCAGTACCAAGCGTTCGTCCTTCAGCCGCGCCACGATTCGGGCCAGCTCATCACGGGCTCGGGTGGAATACACCGGGACACCGAGGATCTGACCGTAGGCGCGCAGTTGTTCATGGGCGCCGACGCGGTGGTCGTCGCAAGAGACCAGTACCACGCCGTCGCGCTGATGATGCAGGATGTGGCGGGCGGCGATCTTGGCCAGGGTGGTGGTCTTGCCGACGCCGCTGGGTCCGACCAGCACGACGACACCGCCGGCGGCCAAAAAGTCAGGGGCACGGGTGGGAATGGCCTGAGCCAGCTGCCGCAACGCCTGGGACCACAGGCGTTCGAGGGGACCTTGGCGCGGGAGACGATCGAGCAGGCGCTCCACCCACTCGCCGGGGAGTCCCAGTTCAGTGAGGCGCTTGGCGATCCGGGCCACACTGGGGGTGCGCGGACCTTCCCGGCCTTGGTGCAGCCCCATCATCTGGCTCTCCATGAGTTCACGCAGCAGTTGTACGTCTTCGCGCAGGGCGGCGAGATCGGAGACGGCCTCGGCAACTGCCGGTGCCTCTTCGACCGCGGATTCGTCCCGGGGCGACGGCACCGGGCGAGGGGCTCCTTCGGCCACGCGGGCGGAGAGTTCGGCCAGGTAGCTCACCGCCGCCGAGGGACGGCGCGAGGCGGTGGCCGGGCGTTCGCGCGCGGCCCACGGTGGATCGGCGGGGGTATGTTCCTCGCCGTTGGAGGCACGCTCACGTCGCAGGGAGACATCCCGGGTCTCCGAGGCGGCCGGGGCCTCCCGGGTGGAAGGCTCGGTGGCAGGTGAGCCAGCGGCGGGCGATTCCTGAGAGGGTTCCAGAAAGCTTTCGTCGTAGTCGATGGCGGCGATGATCTCCACTTCGCCATCCAGCTTGCGGTTGGAGAGGATCACCGCCTCCGGCCCCAGTTCTTCACGCACGCGATTGATGGCCTGGCGCATGTCGGGAGCGGTGAAGCGTCTTATCTTCATTCACTCTGGCCTCGTTGTTCGGCATCAGCGGGCAGTGCGCGGCTCAGGCGTTCCCCTGGCCGATGACGGACACCACCTTGATCTGCTTGTCTTCCGGAACTTCCGTGTAGGCCAGGACATGGAGCCCTGGGATGGTCTTGCGCACGAACCGGCTGAGCACCGGTCGCAGGGCGGGGTTGACCAGGAAGACGGCGGGCTTGCCGGCCATTTCCTGGCGCTGTGCGACGTCCTGCAGGGCTTGGTGGATGCGTTCCGCCAGCCCCGGTTCGAGCCCGGTGCCGGCCTCGGCACCGTTGCCCACGCTTTGTTGCAACAGCTGTTCCAGTGAGGGATCGAGGGTGATCACCTCCAGCTCGGCCTCGGTACCGTTGATCCCCTGGACGATGGCTCTCCCCAGGGCAGCGCGCACCGCAGCCACCAGGGCCTGCGGGTCTTTCACCCCCTGCCCGGCCTGGTCGGCCAGAGTCTCCATGATGGTGCGCAGATCGGTGATGGGGACGCCCTCCTCCAACAGTCCCTGAAGGACCTTGACCACCACCCCCAACGACAGGGTGTCGGGCACCAGGTCTTCCACCAGCTTGGGATAGCGTTCGCCCAGTTTGTCCAGCAGTTGCTGCACCTCCTCGCGCCCGAGCAGTTCGTGGGCGTGGCGCTGGAGGATCTGGGAGAGATGGGTCGCCAGCACGGTGGCGGGATCGACCACGGTGTACCCCAGGGATTGGGCCTGCTGGCGCTGACCCGGCTCGATCCACACCGCCTCCAGGCCGAAGGCGGGGTCGCGGGTGGGGGTGCCCTTCAACGGCCCGAAGACATGTCCGGGATTGATGGCCAGTTCCTTGTCGGGGAACACCTCGTGTTCCCCCATCACCACCCCGTGGAGGGTGATGCGATAAGCGGTGGGGGCGAGATCCAGGTTGTCGCGGATGTGCACCGAGGGGATGAGGAACCCCAGCTCCTGGGAAAGTTTCTTGCGCACGCCCTTGATGCGTGCCATCAGCTCCCCCCCTTGATTGACGTCCACCAGAGGAATGAGCCGGTAGCCCACTTCCAGGCCGATGAGGTCCACCGGCACCACATCGTCCCAGGAGGGCTCCAGGGCCGAGGGGGGTGTGGAAGCGGCCTCTTCCTGCACCGGGGCCTCCTCCTCCCGGCGGCCGCGCTTGGCCACCCACCAAGCACCGGCGAAGCTGGCCACGCCCAGGGAGAGGAAGGCCATATGGGGCATGCCGGGAATGAGGCCGATGGTGGTGAGCACCGCGCCG
>JALSHN010000040.1 GCA_026982215.1 Gammaproteobacteria bacterium | reverse complement strand
TCTTCGGGATGGGGGGCCGTTCGGCAGCAGGCGCCCGAATGGTGTTGCTGTTCTAGGCCTTTTTGTTCCAGTTCCAGGGGGTGTTCGGCATACACCAGGCCGGCCCCCAGCATCCCGACGGCGAAGAGGCTGAGGGCGACCAGGACTTCCACGAGGGTGAAACCGGCGGCTTTCATGGGCAACGTTCCCCGATGCGGAGGATCCAGCAGTCGTGTTGTACGGCATTGCTGGCGAGGCGGGTGGTGCGTTGTCGGCCAAGGCTGTCGCGCTGATATTCATAGCTGCCCGCCGTACCGAGGCCGATGCCGGCCTTGTTGGACGTGGCGGCTGTAGGCCGGGAGGGCGGCGATGGCGACTATCAGTTCCAGCAGGGAGAAGCCTGTTTCCTTCGCGGTGTTCCCGGGCAATTCCCTTCTCCATGGTAGACTTTCCGATCGTTGGAGAATTATTTGCGAGGCCCATTATGTCGACCTTAACCGCAGCCACTGCGAAGCACCCCGATGTGTTGGTGGTGGGTGGGGGGGTGATGGGACTGCTCACGGCGCGGGAGTTGGTGCAGGCGGGGCTTTCGGTACACCTGGTGGAGCGGGGACGGGTCGGTCGGGAGTCCAGTTGGGCCGGAGGCGGTATCCTCTCGCCGCTCTATCCCTGGCATTATCCCGATGCGGTGAATCGCTTGGCGCGTTGGAGCCAGGCCGCTTATCCCCGGCTGGCGCAGGCGCTGGCGCAGTCCAGCGGTATCGATCCCGAATGGACCCGCAATGGGTTGTTGATGCTCGATCCGGCGGAGGAACGGGCGGCCTTGGAATGGAGCCGGCGTTTCCAGGCCCGCGTGGAGTCGTTGCCTCCCGACGGGCAGCGGGCCTTGGAACCGGGGTTGCGTCGCGAGACCGCGGGGGCGTTGTGGCTGCCCGAGGTGGCGCAGATTCGCAATCCGCGTCTCCTCAAGGCCTTGCGTGCCGATCTGTCGGCACGGGGGGTGGTTATCGAGGAGGGGGTGGAGGTGCATGGGCCGTTGCGGCGCCAGGGGCAGGTGTGTGGTCTGGAGACCTGCCGCGGGCCGCGTTTCGGCGGGCGGGTGGTGATCTGTGCCGGTGCCTGGACCGGGAGAGTGCTGGAGTCCTTGGGGCTCCCGCCTTTGCCGATCCGCCCGGTGCGCGGTCAGATGTTGCTCTATCGGGCGCCGCCGGAGACGGTGCATCGGATTCTCATCATCCAGGGGCACTATCTCATTCCTCGCCGTGACGGGCGGGTGCTGGTGGGCAGTACCATGGAGGAGGGGGGCTTCGACAAACGCACCACCGAGGCGGCGCGGCGTGAGTTGATGGCGCTGGCCGCTGAATGGATCCCGGCGCTGGGACGTTGTCCGCTGGAGGCGCATTGGGCGGGGCTGCGGCCCGGGGCCCCGGAGGGGGTGCCGTTCATCGGTGCCTTGCCGCAACAGCCGGCGGTGTTCGTCAATGCCGGTCATTTCCGTAATGGGGTGGTGACGGCGCCGGCCTCGGCGCGTTTGCTGGTCGATCTGTTGTTGGGGCGTGAGCCGATTCTCGATCCCACGCCTTACCGCCCTGAGGCTCGCCGCCTTGCGGTCGATAATTTGCAAGTATGACCTTGTTGATCGCGGGGTTGTTCTTGCCTCTGGCGGTCAAGGTGTCATAATCATGGACTAATTTAGTAGGAATAATGCTAGGTGGTACATGAGCGCGCATAATCTGCCCAAGAGCCGGGCCGAGATCGTGGAGTTGTTGCGGCGTCACCGCATTTCACCCACGCAGCAGCGGGTGGAGATCGCTCAGATCGTGCTCAGCAAGCCGCAGCATCTCTCCGCCGACGAGGTGTTGGCGCTGGCGAATCAGCGCGGCAGCCGGGTGTCGAAGGCGACGGTGTACAACACCATGGGGTTGTTCGCGCGGGTGGGCCTGGTGCGGGAGGTGATCGTCGATCCTTCCAAGGTGTTCTACGATTCCAACGTCAGCGAACACCATCATTTCTACAATCTGGACACCGGTGAGTTGACCGATATCCCAGCCGGAGCGGTGGAGTTGGGTTCGTTGCCCGATCTGCCGCAGGGGACCGAGGCCGCCGGGGTGGATGTGATCATCCGGGTGCGTTCCAGCGGCGCGGTGGGTGCATGAGCGCATTGTGCCCTTGCGCCGCCCTGGTATAATCCCCGCGCTTTTTTCGATTGCGCCGGTGTAGCTCAGTTGGTAGAGCAACTGATTCGTAATCAGTAGGTCGGAGGTTCGAGTCCTCTCACCGGCACCACTGCCTTTCCTGCCTTGTGCCGGGGCCTGCCCGGTGTCGTCGTCTCCACTTCGCTTGCGTGGTTTGTCGCCACCGTTGCCGTGTCCTGGAGTTGTCGTTCCGGGGAGGGGGGGCGTTGCCGTTGGCGGGGGGATGGAGCTGGCGACAGGATTCGAACCTGCGACCCGCTGATTACAAATCAGCCGCTCTACCAACTGAGCTACGCCAGCCGTGGGGCGCAAATTCTAGCCGCCTCGGGCCTCAGGCACAATCGCGACGGCGATGGGTCACGCCTTTGAGGCCTTTTTCAATGGCGCGCCAGGTGCTGCGGCCGGGTGGTTTTTCGGCGCGGATCTCGATGTTGACCCAGTAACGGTAGCCGGGTTTGTGACGCGGTCCGAGTTGGGCCTGGATGCCCATCTCGGCCAATTGGCGTCGGCGGCGTTCGGCGAAGCGTTTTTGTTTGTACAGGCCGAGGGAGATGGCGCCGCGGTTGTCGCCTTCGCGCAGCAGGTAGAGGTCCTGGACGCCTTTTTTGCGCAAGGTGCGTACAGTGGCTTCGGCCTTGGGCAGCGGTTGTGGCGGGAGGTAGACCCAGTAGCCCACTTTCACCGGGACCTTGCGGCTTTCGCTGCGGCCACGGGTGCCGAGGTGGCGCTGCAGGCGGTTGCGCAGTACGGTGAGGGCCTTTTTGTCGCCCACCGGACCGATGCGGTAGCAGTAGTCGTGCAGTGGCGGCGGTTTGAGTTCGGGCAGGGGGGGCGGTTCAGCCTCGGCGAGGGCGGTGGTGGCCTCACTGAGGGCGACGTCGCGGCTCTCGGTGTTCGCCGGCGGTTGCGGCTGGTTTTCTTTGGCCGGGGGGACGGGTTCTCGGCCGAGGTGGGGTGCGGCAGCAGGTGGTGCGGGGGGCGTTTCCTCGCCGCCGTGGTCGTCGCCATGAGCCGTGCTCGCAGAGGGGGCGAGCTCATGAGGGGATGATGGGGCGGTGCTTGTCGGTGTGGTTTGGGGAGGGGCCTGCGGCGTGGGTTCGGGGGGCATTTCCGCCAGCAGGACGATGGCTGGAGCGTCGCTCTCGGGGAAACGGGTCTGGGGCGGTTCGGGGTCTCCGCGTAGGGCGAGGGTGATGCCGAGAAGGAGGTTGATGCCCAAGAGGGCGATCGCCGTCCATTTCATTGCGTGTGTTCCGCGATGAGGGCCAGGCCTTTGAGCACCAGCAGGGGTTCGATTTGGACGGGGATCGTCACCTGGGCGGCGATGGCGTCGGCGTCGCCGCCACTGAGGAGGCAGCGCCAACGCCCGCGCCCACGGTCGAGACGCTGGTGGGCGCGTTCCACGAAGGCGGCGGCCGAGGCCAGGGTGCCCGTCGCGATCCCGTCTTCCGTGCTCCGGGCAAGCAAATTGGGTTCCACTTGGCCGTGTTGTTGCGCGTCCAGGCCCAGTTCGTCCTCGAGGAGACGTTGCATCAGTCCGAGGCCGGGGAGGATGGCGCCGCCGAGATGTTGTCCTTGAGCGTCGATGGCGTCGAAGGTGAGGGCGCTGCCGCAGTCGAACAGGCACAGTTCGCCGCCGTGGTGATGATAGGCGCCGATGAGGGCCACCCAGCGGTCCACGCCCAGGCGGCGGTGGTCGTGGTAGCCGTTGGTCACCCCCAGGGCTTGGCGTTGGCTGCGGACGAAGTGGGGATGGAGGGGCCAGCGTCCTTGCAGCCAGGCCTTGAGGGCGGCGGTGGTGGGGGTGGCGGCGACGCTGCAGACGAGGATGCCGCCGGGGGTGGGGCTGCCGCGGAAGGCGTCGTTGAGCAGGGGGCCGATGGGGCGGCCGCGATGGTCGAGGGCGCGGGGGTCTTGGAGTCGGCCCTCGTGGGACCAGGCCCATTTGAGGCGGGTGTTGCCGAGGTCGAGCAGCAGGATGGGGGCGTTCATGGGGCTTTCGGGGTCCTGAGGCTGATTTCGCCGCTGTAGTAGGGGCGGCAGATACCGTGGTGTTCCACCAGCAGGGCGCCGTCGGGGGCGATGCCACGGTGGACGCCGTGGATCTCGCCACGCTCGGATAGCAGGCGCACGGGCTGCCCCAGGTGGGTGTCTCGGGAATGCCAGCGGCGTTGCCAGTCGTCGTCGATGCCATGTTGCATCTGTTCCAGCAGGGTGAGCAAGCGCTCCAGGATCGCCGCGGCCAGCCGGGTGCGGTCGGGGCGCTGTTCACCCATCAGGGTGTGGAGGTCGATCCAGGGGCGATCGATGCCGCGGGCGGCCTGGGGGGGGAGATGGACGTTGAGGCCGATACCGATGACGACTTGATGGGCGCCGCCCCATTCGCCGTCGAGCTCGATGAGGATGCCGCCCAGTTTGCGGCCGTGGGCGATGAGGTCGTTGGGCCATTTGAGACGCAGCGTCGGGGTGCCGAGTGCCTCCAGGGCCTCGGCGACGGCCAGGGCGCTGCGCAGACCGAGGCTTTCCAGCGCGGGGGGGCGCTGGGGAAAGGGCCAGGCCAGGGAGAGGTAGAGGTTGGCGCCGAAGGGGGAGATCCAGCGGCGGCCGCGCCGGCCGCGGCCGGCATGCTGGTGTTCCGCCAGACAGGCCAGGGGACCGGGCCAGGGGGTGCGCCGGCGCAGTCGTTCGTTGGTGGAATCGAGGCTGGGGTGGATTTCGATGTCGTGCAACAGGGCATGGCTGCGCCGGCTGAGTGTTTGAGCGAGTCGGTGGGGGTCGAGGAGATCCAATGGCGGAGTGAGACGATAGCCATGACCGGGACGGCGTTCGATGGTGAGTCCCAGGCGCTCCAGGCGCTGGATGCGTTTCCACACTGCGGTGCGGCTGATGCCCAGTTCACGAGCCAGCTGGGTGCCGGAGCGGCTGCGACCGTCGGCCAGTCGTTGGATGAGGGGGATGAGGTCGTCCATGGCCTCATTCTACCGCGCCCGGCGGGGGGTGTCGTTTTGGGGAGACTGTTCAGCCGTGGAGCCAACGGCGGCGGCGTTCGGCGGTGGCGGGGTCGATGTCGTCGAGGGGTTCCAGCCAGGCGGTGTCCCGCGGTGGTGGGGCGAGGACGGTGTCGGTCTGGTGGAGCAGGCCGTCGTGGCGATAATGCAGGCGGATACGGCTGCCGGCGGGGCGGCGGGCGATCTGCTGCCACCAAGTATTGGGGTCCAGGGCCTGACCGTCGATGGCCAGCAGCCGGTCGCCAGGGGCGAGGCCGGCGGCCTCGGCGGGGCTGTGACGGCGGACGGCGGCGATGCGGTCACTGTCGGGGTCGAGACGGCAGCCCAACCAGCCGCGGCGGACCAGTTGCGGGTCGTCTTCCTTGCCGGGACGGCCGCCGCTGTCGTCGGGGCCTTCGGGCCGGCGCAGGTGGAGGCGGATGCCCATCACCTGCTCGAGGAGCTCGGCCAGTGGCGGGTCTTCGGTCCCGTCCACATAGCGGCGGACGAACTCGCCGAGATCGATGCCGGTGAGCCGTTCGATGAAGGGGGGCAGGCCGCCCTCAGGGAGTGGGGCACCGTCTTGGCGGTACCGATCCCAAAGGGCGGCGAGTACTTGGTCGAGGTTATGACGGCCCTCGCTCTCCCGGCGCAGGTGGAGATCCAGGGCCAGGGCGGTGAGGGCGCCCTTGCTGTAGTAGCTGACCATCAGGTTGGGGGCGTGGGCGTCGGCGCGGTAGAGCTTGGTCCAGGCATGGAAGCTG
>JALSHN010000039.1 GCA_026982215.1 Gammaproteobacteria bacterium | reverse complement strand
GGGCCTCTTCGATGCGCGCCTCCGCCAAACGATCGATCAACCACATGCTGCACACCTCCACCACAGAGGTGCCGATTATACGCCTCAGAGTTTCAAGACCCAGTACACCGCCAGGTAATACAGCAACAACGCCAACAGAATCCGTGGCCAGATCATGCTCATCACACCACCCTAGGAACCTGCGCCCCGACCACCGGCGACCCCCGCCGGACCTGAACTCATCAACACTTATTTCAAAAGTCAGGCCAGAAATGAAAAATCAACCAACAATCAAAATACTGACTCAAAAAACCACATGCCGAACGCCACTCGCCGGTGACGACGATCAACAGCGGGCGGGAAAGAGGTCGGACAATTCAGGACTTGAGTGGAGCGCTCTTGAACTGCCCCGGGTCAAGATCGTGACGGTGCAACAGCTTGTAGAACTCGGTGCGGTTACGGCTGGCCAGACGGGCCGCCTGGCTGACATTGCCACCGGTGATCTGCAACAGATTGGTGAGATATTCCTTCTCGAAGCGCCGCTTGGCATCGGTGAGCGGCACGATGGCATTGTCCCGCTTGCCACGCAGCGCCTTCTGCACCAGATTGGCCGGAATCACCGGGGTAGTGGTGAGGGCGTGGGCCTGTTCCACCACATTGCGCAACTGGCGCACGTTGCCCGGATAATCGGCACTCAACAGCAGCTCCATGGCCTCGCGCGAGAAACCGCGCACCTGTTTGCCCGTCTCCTCGTTGAGCGCCTTGAGAAAATGCTTGGCCAGCAGAGGGATGTCCTGACGGCGACGGGCCAGGGGTGGCACCTCCAGATGCACCACGTTCAGACGGTAGTAGAGATCCTCGCGGAAATTACCCACCGCCATCTCCTTGTCGATGTCGCAATTGGTGGCCGAGATGATCCGTACGTCCACCGCCACCCCCTCGGTTCCACCCACCGGCCGGACCTCGCGCTCCTCCAGGACCCGCAGCAACTTGGCCTGCAAGGCCAACGGCATGTCACCCACCTCGTCGAGGAACAACGTCCCCCCCTGGGCCGCCTGGATGAGGCCACCGTGATGGGACAGCGCCCCAGTGAAGGCCCCCTTCACATGACCGAACAGCTCCGATTCCAGCAGATCCTCGGGAATGGCCGCGCAATTCACCGCCACGAAGGGGGCGTCGCGGCGCGGGCTGGCACGATGGATGGCGCGGGCCAACAACTCCTTGCCAGTGCCACTCTCCCCGGCGATGAACACCCGGGCGTTGCTGGCCGCCACCAAGTGCGCCTGAGACAACAACGACTCCATCTCGGGGCTGCGAGTGACGATCCCCTCGCGCCAGGCCTTGTCCTCACCCTCCCCCTGCGCCACCCCCCCTCCCAGGGCCAGCGCCTCCTCGATGCGCCCCAGCAGCTGCTGGCTGTCGAAGGGCTTGGTGAGGAAGCTGAACACCCCGCTGTTGGTGGCCTCGATGGCATCGGGAATGGTGCCATGGGCGGTGAGGATGATCACCGGCAGGGTGGGGTGTTTCTGGTTGATGGCATGGAACAGGGCCATACCGTCCATCCCCGGCATGCGCAGATCGGTGATCACCACTTGGGGGCGGAACACCGATAATTCCACCAGGGCCTTCTCCGCTCCATCGGCCACGGCCACCTCATAACCGGAATTGCGTAACCGCAGACGCATCAGACGCAACAAGTCGTGGTCGTCGTCCACCACCAAAACCCGGCCCTTGGGCGCGGTCAACGTCGGATCATGGATGATCATCGTGGCTCACCTCACGGGGTCATTCGCTGCTGGATGCTGCGTTCGATGGCCTTCAAGGCATCGATCTGCGAACGCAACGCCTCGATTTCCGCCTGCAAGCGCTGCTTCTCCGCCTCCAAGGAAGTAATGCGGGCCTCGCTGCGCTGCAGCCGGCGACGCCAACGCCTGTCCAGCTGGCGCGGCCCGTCGTCCAGGGCGTGCAACAAGGTACCCACCAACGCCTTCACCTGCATGGCATCTTCCCCAAAGGATGCGGGATCCACCGCCCGCAGCAAACGCCGCTGGGCCTCCAGGCCCTCCTCAGTGGGTGACCATATTAACAACAGGGCATAGCGCAACCGCACCTTGTCGCCCCCTCCCGACACGAGGGTCTGCTGCAGGTGCTCACGCTCCGCCTGTCGTTCCTCCGCGGTCATCGCCTGGATCTTGTCCACATAAAACAGCAACTTGTCCACCTCACTGGGGGCACGTACCTGAACGTATCGCACCGTCTCCACCGGGGAGGGCGGTACCGTGGGGGGGGTCGCACACCCTGCCAGCGACAGGGCGAACAAGATGACGGCGTTTCGACTCATGAATCATCCTCGGGGAAGGGAAGGCAGACCCGGAACAGCGCCCCCGGAGCGGCGTCCTCCACGGAAATGCGGCCACCATGGGCGCGGACGAATTCCCGTACGATGGCCAAACCCAGACCACTGCCCTTGATCCGTTCGTGATCGGGGTGAGCGCCCCGGTAGAAGGCCTCGAAAATCTGCTTCCGCGACTCGGGCGGTATGCCCGGCCCACTGTCGCGCACCTGCAACTCCACCCCCGAGTCCCGGCGATGGAGCGATACCGCCACTACCCCCCCGTCAGGGGTGTACTTGACGGCGTTGGAGAGCAAATTGTCCAGAATCACCCGCAGGCGCTCCTCGTCACCAGGATAGCGCACCTCATGGCAATCCCGTTGCAGATCCAGCTGCTTGGCGAGAATGGCCGGTTTGTGATCGGCCAACACCGACTCCAACAACTCGCAAAGATTCACCTCATGGCGCTGCAACGGCCGCTCGCGCACCTCGGGAAGATTGAAGCTCAACAGCTTCTCGATCATGGTCTGCAACTGGAGGCTGTTCTTGCGCAGGATCTCCACCACTTCCCGCTGCTCGGCGCTCATCGGCCCCAGCACCCCTTCCTCCAACAAATCGGCGCTCTCCCGGATGGCGGTGAGCGGGGTCTTGAGTTCATGGGAGACATAACTCAAGAACTTGCGCTTGCGGCTCTCCAGCTCCACCAGCCGGCCGCGCAACCAGTCCAACCGCTCCCCCAAGGCCTCCAGGTCCCGTGGCCCCTGGACAGTCACCGGGGTGGCGAAATCCCCGTCGCCGATCCGCTGGATGGCCTGTTCCACCTGACGCACCGGTCGGGCGATGAGAATGGTGAAGACGATGAAGAAGATCACCACCCCCGGCCCCAAGGCCATCAGCTCCCAGGTGATCACGTCACGGGCCTCGCCGGCCATCTTGCGCAACACCTCCACCTCACTCTCGATGAGGCGGTTGGTATCGCGGAACAAATCCTGAGTCTGGGCGGTGAGGGTAATGAATCCCGCCTGGAGACGGGCCGCCGTCTCGGCATCGCCGGCCGCTTCCAACGAATGGGCCACCTCCCGCTCATGATCCAGCAAGACCTCCAGCTGGGCCTGCAAGGCGGTGTCACGCAGCAAGGAGCGCAACCGCAAGGCGCTGTCCTCGAAGGCCTCGCGGGCGCGGCGATAACCGGCCAGCAGCTCCGGATCCCCCAACACCGCGAACTGGCGCACGCTGCGTTCCATCAACGTGGCCTGTTCCAACAGATCACGCCCCGCCTGGGTGGCCAGCACCGCCCGATACACCGCCTCCTGGCTCTGATCGTAGAGCCGGCCGACGAAATAGGCCCCGCTCACCAGTGCAATGATCAACGGCACGGTGACCAGGGCGAAACCAGCGACCACCAGCTCGAAAAACGAGCGGGGCTGAGCGAGGGATTTTCTGTTCATAGCGCTGCAACGGAAAGGACGTGGGGCATTCTACATGGCCCATGCCCCCCCGAGACAAACATCACACGCTACAATGACACCCGCCATCCGTAGTGAGAAGACGACCATGACCGACAGTCCCATCCTGCTCTTCGGCATGCCCCGCTCAGGTACCACCTGGGTGGGAAAGATCTTCGACAGTCACCCGCTCACACTCTACCGCCACGAACCCGACTCGGTGGAGCGCCTCCCCCTGCCGCTCCTGCCGCCACCCCAGGCCGAAGAATACTGTGCGGAAATACAGAATGCGCTGCAACGTTACGGGCAAATGAATCATCCCAAGGTCTGCGCCAAGCTCCCCCTGTTTCCCAAACGTTATCTCTCTCCCCTGGGTCTGTTCGCCTTCAAGGCGGGCGTCTATTTCACCAAGGCGGCCGGCCGGCTCGCCTCCGTCACCTCGGTTCCCGCCGCCCCGCGCTGGCAGCCCGGCCCCTCTGGCATGCGCCTGGTATGGAAATCCATCGAATCCCTCGGCCGGCTCGGCCTGCTCCACCGTTGCTTGGCCCCGTGCCGCATCGTCCACATCGTCCGCCACCCCTGTGGATACGTCGCCTCGATCCTGCGCGGCGAGGCCAAGGGCAAATTCGACGACCGCACCCCGGCCAGCGAGGACTATGGGATCTTGCAGCAGCTCTTGGAGACCCCTCAGGCCAAGCGCCTGGGCCTGGATCTTCCTGCCTTGAAGGCCATGACCCCGGAGGAACGCCTGGCGTGGCGCTGGGCGCTGTTCAACCAAAAGGCCCATGAAGAACTCCGTGGCGAAGCGGCCTACACCCTGCTGGTCTACGATCACCTCTGTGCCGAGCCCATGGAGGAGAGCCGACGGCTGTTTCAGCACTGCGAGCTGGAATGGCACCCCCAGACCGAGCACTTCGTACGCCAGAGCACCGTCAGCGAAGACAGCGCCTACTACAGCATCTTCAAAGACCCGTTGAAATCAGCGAACAAATGGCGGGAAGATCTCGATGACGGCCAGATCCGCCGCATCCTCGCCGTCGCCGAACGAATCGACCTGGGCATCCGCTTCAGCGCATGATCCACCTGCTGCAACTGAGCGACTGCCACCTCGGTGGCCGCGCCACGGGCATCGTCCCCCCAGAAGAGAGCTGGCGGGCACTGGTGTCCCGCTGGCGCAACGCCCCATGCGATCTCATGATCCTCAGCGGCGACCTCATCGACACCCCGGCCGGCGAAGCCCCGCTGGCCCAAGGCCTGGCCACCCTGGGGCGCCCTTTCTGGCTGTTGCCGGGCAATCACGACGATCCCGCTCGCCTCGCCCAGCGCTGGCCGGAGCAATTCCTGCAGGGGGGGTACTGGAAACGCATCGGGGAATTACACTTGGCCTTGCTGGACAGTCATTGGCCGGGCGAGACCGCCGGCCGCCTGGGGGCGACCCAAATCCGGCGGTTGAACGGATGGCTGACGAGCAGCACAGGACCGGTGCTGCTGTTCCTGCATCACCCCCCGTGCCCGGTGGGCAGTGCCTGGATTGACGCCATCGGTCTTCACGACGCCGAGGCACTAAAGGCCTGCCTGGCCCCCCACCGCCAACGCATCCAAGGCATATTCTTCGGCCACGTCCATCAAGGCTTCAGTGGCCGCTGGGCCGACATCCCCTGCTTCGCCGCCCCCTCCACCTGGGTCCAGTTCGCCCCCGGACACGAACGCTTCGTCTACGACGACCGCCCCCCCGGAGTACGCGAGATTTTCTGGGACGGCAGCACACTCACCACCCGTGTTCGCTGGTTGGATGGTGGATGAAACGCCCCCTTCCCTGGTTGCCGCTGCTGCTCACCGCCGCCGCCCTGGCCGGCGCCGCCTGGCCGCCCTTCACCGAGGCACTGCTCTATGATCGCGCTCTGGTGGAACAAGGGCAGTGGTGGCGCCCCCTGAGCGCCAACCTGGTCCACCTCGGCTGGGGACACACCCTGCTCAATCTCGGCGGGCTGGTGCTGGTGTGGCTGCTGTTCGCCCCCCGCCTGAGCCAACGGGCCTGGGTCCTGGCTTGGCTCACCAGCGCCGTGGTCGTGGGGACGACCATCCACCTTCTCAACCCGGAAGTCCAGCGCTACGTCGGTCTCTCGGGAGTGCTCCACGGCCTGTTCGTGACCGGGGCCCTCAGCGAGACGGCCTGTGACCGTCGCTGGGGGCTGGGACTAC